>JAYTGA010000181.1:0-31240 GCA_043733905.1 Segetibacter sp. | reverse complement strand
GTCAGGATGGCTTCCACGCTGGTCAGGGTGGTTTCCACGTTGGTCAGGGTGGTTTCCACGTTGGTCAGGATGGTTTCCACGTTGGTCAGGATGGTTTCCACGTTGGTCAGGGTGGTTGCCACGTGTGTCAGGAAGCATTCCACGTGTGTCAGGGTACATTCCACGTGTGTCAGGGAGCATTCCACGTATGTCAGGGAGCATTCCACGTGTGTCAGGGAGCATTCCACATGTGTCAGGGTACCATCCGTTAATTGCCCCGTGCCTTTAGGCCGGGGGAATCAGAAGAAAGAAATGTTTTTAAGAGGGCTTCAGCCCTTCATGGCTGGTGGATCACATCATAAAAGGGCTAAAGCCCTGAATTAAGAAAGAAATAATAAATAGCCCCGGCCTAAAGACCGGGGCAAATAACAAAGACAGAAATAATTAACAAAGACCGGAACAATTAACCAAGCCATCGGGGCATTAACAAAGACATGGGCAATTAACCAAACTCAAAGACTTCACACTTCGATGAGATGAACATTATTAAAGAATAAGTAAACATAACAATGAGCAAAAACCTGGCAAATGATAGCAAGCGCCGCTTCCCCCTTTTGGCGGAAGGCTGGAGTTTCGTATCATTTACCCGATACCTTTCCATAGCAGTTCTCAACAGCTATGGCATGTTGTTCTTTTCGCGGAACAAGGTATTGTCGATGCTCATTTTGCTGGTTTCATTTTTCACCCCCTTTACAGGTGCCTGCGGATTGATTGCGCTGCTGACAGCATTGTTTGCTGCATTCGCGGTAGGCTTTGGAAAAGAGGAAATACAAAGAGGCTTGCTCACATACAGTGTCATACTTTTCGGGCTGGGTTTCGGTACCAATTTTGAAATGGGAACAGCTTTTGCCATGCTGCTCATCATTGGGTCGCTGCTCACGTTGTTCTTGTCAATTGCACTCAATGCAGTGCTGAACAAAAGAGGGTTGCCTGCCTTGTCACTTGCCTTCATCATCAGCACTTGCATCATCATTACGGCTTCCAAAAATTTTGCCGGCATCGGGCTTACACACCGGCACATCTATTGGTTCAACGAGGCTTATGCGCTTGGCGGCAGCACACTGGTCAACATCATTCAGCAAATAGAAGAACTGCCCATGCCCGAATATGTAGCCGGGTTTTTCAGAAGCATGAGTGCCATCATTTTTCAAATCAACATTGCCTCGGGCATACTGCTCACCATTGGTTTGCTCATTTATTCCCGCATTGCTTTTATGTTGATGATACTGGGCTATGCGGTGGCTATCGGGTTCACCTACGTCATGGGCGGCTTTCATTTCAACGACATGACTTACTACAACATGGGTACCAATTTCATGCTGGTGGCCGTGGCTCTTGGCGGGTTTTATCTCATCCCTTCGCTGCGGTCTTTTCTTTGGTTGTTCATCACCGTGCCTATTGCATGCCTGCTGGTGGTGGCTGTCGGCAGCATTACTTTCAAAATGGGTGTCCCGTTTTTCTCTTTGCCATTTTGCCTGGTTGTCATCCTGTTTCTTTACACATTGCAGCTTCGCAAAAAGGCTGATAAACTGGTGCTGACCCCGCTGCAGTTTTATCACCCTGAAACCAATCTCTACCGCTACATCAACGGAAAAGAAAGGTCGCTCAACAGGTACTATCACCAACTGTTTCTCCCCTTCATGGGCAAGTGGATGGTGAGCCAGGGCCACGACAGCACCATTACCCACAAGGGCGAATGGGGCAAGGCCCTTGACTTTGTCATATTGGACAATGAAATGAAAACCTATCGCCTGCCCGGCAACCTGCCCGAACATTTTCATTGCTACAACAAACCCATCACCAGCCCCTCCGACGGCATTGTGGAAGAAATATGGGACCATGTGGAAGACAACGAAATCGGCAAAAGCAACAGGGCGCAGAACTGGGGCAACAGCATTGTGATAAAACATGCTGAAGGGCTTTATACCAAACTGTCGCACCTCAAAAAAAATTCTTTCCGTGTCACCAAAGGCAGCTTTGTCAAGCGTGGCGACATCCTTGCCGTCTGCGGCAACTCTGGCCGTTCGCCGGAGCCGCACCTGCATTTCCAGGTACAAAGCACACCATACATTGGCAGCAAGACCATGGTGTATCCGCTGGCTTATTACATCATGCAAAACAGCAACGGGCAACAGTTTGAGAACTTTAGCGTTCCCAAAGAAGGTACGTTTGCCGCCAACATTTTACCCAACATTCAACTGCAAAAAGCATTTAGTTTTCAGCCAGGCTACATCCTGCGTGTCATGGCTCATGGCTTTGCAGAAGAAGAGTGGGAGGTGATGACCAACATGTACAACGAACCCTATTTGCACTGCAAACTCCACAACACGTTTGCTTACTTCATTAACAACGGAACAGTGTTTTATTTTACCAGTTATTTTGGTAAAAAGAATACCCTGCTTTATTATTTCTACCTCGCTGCTTACAAGATATTGCTGAGTTCAGAAAAGCCTATCACCGTCACAGACAACTATCCGCTGACAGTGTTTGGTTTTCATCCCTTGAAATGGGTGCAGGACTTTGCAGCTCCTTTTTTTATTTTCATGAAAATGAAATACAGCAGCTCAGTCTTGCAAAACGATGGGCTGCTCCCTTCGGGGAAAATAGAAATAAAAAGCCGCCAGTCAAAAGAGATATTGATACAAACCAAACAAACAATGAACGCCGCATTAGAAGTTGAAAACGGGCAATTGCAGTCATTTAAAATAGAGTTACCAACCCAAACCATTCTTGCCACATGCAAAGCATAAAGCTATTCATATTCCTGGCCGCTGTTCTCTTTTGCCAACAGTCGCTTGCACAGCAAACACCGCAGGACGAGGTGGACATAAAAAGCTATGCCCTGTATGAAAAAGGAGCGTGGAAAGAACTGCTGCAATACGGCAAAACTTCCATTGCCGCAGGGCAAGACTTCACATTGCTAAGGCTAAGGATGGCTTACGGGACATTCATGATAAACAATTTTAGCGAAGCCATCAGGCAATATGAAGCCGTGCTGAAAACCGATGCGGACAATGCAACTGCCCACTACTACACCTGGCTTTGCAGAAAATATCTGAACCAGTACGAGCTGGCCGGGCAGCAGGTAAAATACCTGTCGGCAGAGGTGATAGAGAGTGCAAAACTGAAACCAATAGCCCTCACCACAGCGGGCATAGAAAGCAGCTACAAATACACAGACGTAACACCAAGAGGCAATGCTTTTTACACAAGAGTTGATGCCGATCTTCGACTTGGCTGGCGGATGAATATGCTGCAATCGGTAGGCATTTACAACCAAACCATTGCAGAGCCAAAGTTTTTGACAGTGACCAACAACAACAACATTAGCATTGACCAAAAGGAATACTACAACCGCACTACCATTAATCTAAACAGCAAATGGCAGATGAAACTGGCTTACCATTTTTTGAACACGCCGTTCAACAATTATGCTTATAACAACCATATCGGCTTGCTTGGCTTTCAATATTTCGGACACTATTTTGATGTGAAGGCCGATGCCATTTTTTCCAAACTCACCGATTCGTCAAGGCAACAATACAATGTTCAACTAGCGTTGTACCCACTGGGCAACCTGAACTTCTACACATTCTCCACAGGTAGCCTGAGAAGCACCAATAGCGGGTCGTTCAACTATAAACAGGTCATTGGCTTCAAGCTGCTGAAACAAACATGGGGAGAACTGAACGGCACCTTTGGCCGCTTCAGCAACCTGATAGAAAACGAAGGCATGTATGTTTACAACGCCATTGACATCAACAAAATAAAGGTCGGTGGAACATTGTACATTTCATTGTCGCCACACATTCTTGCGCAGGTGGGCTACACCTTTGAGCAGCGGGAACTTTACCAAACGTCATCATCTTTTAATCAACATTCAATAACAGGAGGTTTATCATGGAAAATGTAAAGAAAATACTGCTGGCAGCAGTCATTGTATTGCAGGTCGGCATTGCTTTTGGGCAAACGGATGCGGCTTATCAAAAAGCATTTAGCGACAGCTATGCAAACGAGTATAACAAAAAGTATAACGATGCCATCGGCGACCTCACACGCCTGAACGATGAAAACAGTTATGAGGTGAACCTGCGGCTCGGCTGGCTCTATTACCTGAACAAAAACTATGCGCAATCAACGGCTCATTACCAAAAATCGGTCAACATGAAACCGTATGCAGTGGAGGCAAAGTTTGGTCTCATAAAACCATTGTCGGTGCAGGAAAGCTGGGACAAGGTATTGCAATTGTACTCCGACATTCTTAAAATTGACCCGCAAAATTCAACTGCCAACTACTGGGCTGGTGTCATCAACTACAACAGAAAAAAATATGAGCCGGCCTCAAAGTTGTTTGAAAAAGCAGTCAATCTCTACCCCTTCGATTACGACGGCACCCACATGCTAGCCTGGACATACCTGGGCATGGGCAGGAACAACGATGCTAAAGTATTATTCAACAAAGCCCTGCTGATGCGGCCTGCTGATGCATCGGCACTTTCGGGGTTGGCGAAGATTAAGTAGTTTCTACATCACCTTTTGCGATCACTTTTCAAATTTGACACCTAAAAATAAGTTTCTGTTTTTAGAAACTTATTTTTGTACATTCGCTCTATGTCAGACAACCCCATACGATACTTTAAGACTGAATTTTTCCAGGAAGTAAGGGAGTTTTTCAAAAGCATAGACAAAAAAGCAGTGGACAAGATTTTTTGGAATTTAGATATTGCCGAACGCACAAATGACCCAAGGCTTTTCAAAAAATTAAATAGTGAAATTTGGGAATTCAGAACGGAGTATCGCGGTATTCAATATCGCTTATTGGCATTTTGGGATAAGACAAATGCCAGTGAAACTTTAGTAATAGCGACACATGGCATTATTAAAAAGACCGATAAAATGCCGACAAAAGAAATTGAAAAAGCAGACAAATTGAGAAAGAATTATTTCAAACAAAAAGATTGATAATATGGCAACTGCAACTAAAATAAAAACAATATCGCTTGAAGAAATGAAAGATGAATTCATTGGTAAACGAGGTAGCAAAGAACGTGAAAAGTATGAGTACAAACTGAACATGGAAGTGTTGAGCCACATGATAAAAAAAGCAAGACAAGAACGCCATTTGACACAAGAACAATTAGGAAAACTTGTTGGAGTACAAAAAGCCCAAATCTCTAAATTAGAAAGCAGTGTAAATAGTGCAACAATTGACACTATTCTTAAAGTTTTTAAGGCTTTAAAAGCGGACATTCATTTCAACGTCACAATTGAAAATCAGCATTTACAACTGGTTTGATAATAAGGAGAGCGCATAATGACATTTTCAAATTGAGCCATTTTCACATTTTTAAATTAGTCAGCTCCCAATGTATTTCCTGATTGTAAAATGATTGACAAACCAGAGTACGGTAAGTATTAAAGCCGCTCCGGCAATGGTGAAGTAAGACGGCCATTGATCAATAAACATATTCTGGCCTTGCAAAAATGAAGACAGGCCAAACTGCCCCATTGCCACTGCCATAAGACAGGCAAGTACAATGACGATATTCAACGGAAGAAACTGTTTCATCAGAAATTTTTGCAACTGCCTTGGCGATGCACCAATGGTAATGAGAAGATTTATTTCGTGCCGGGTAGAGGCAATGGTGAGTTGTATGAACAACGAAAAAACCAGTAGCGCAAACAGCAACATGACCAATCCTGTGACAGACGATGCACCCACAATAGCACCTACAATCTGCCGGTATTTGCTGAACCTTGTTTTGTCTGCATCTGTTGCCAGGCCGTTGTCTTTCAGGTATTGAACCAGCTTTGGATTGCCCGGATCTTTTGTTTTAATGACCACCCTCGATGGCCGTGTTTCGCCTTGGTTGCCAAACTGTTTATTGGCCATTTTCAAAAAATTATCCGGTACCAGAACAGACGATATGCGGTCGCTGAAACCAACGACACGGCCTGTGAAACGGACAGGCAATCCCTGGTAAGTGACGTTGAGGACAATAGGCAAAGCCATGACCATATTTTGCGTAAGCTGTGGCAAACCCTGCGATGGCGCAAAGCCAAAATTGTATAAATCCAAAAACTGGTTTGGGATAATGACGGGAATGGTGGTGGAGCCATTTTCCCATTTCCAGCTTTCAGATTTCACATCCAAAAATTCGTCGGGAACACTTTCAAAAAACAGGTCTGTATAAAAAGGGATGTTGACACTTGGACTTTGCGCTGACACTTTGAACCGACTGGCTGTCAGCAACCCAATGTCATCCACCAACGGTTGCTTTTTCAAATTATTGATAGCTTCCGTGCTCAATGTATTATCCCTGCTGTTGCCGTTAATGACTTTGCTGACAACCAGGAAATTTGCAATGCTATCGCGGTTGTTTTTTCCATAAAGTAACTCGTTATAATTGACCTGAATCTGCACTGCAGATAAGATGAGCAGCATGGCGATTGTAAGACCCGTGGCCGCCATTGCATAGCGCACCTTGCCAATGCCTGAGCGGATAATTTTTTTAAGAAGAAAGTCTAAAGTCTGTTTCTGATTCATTGGTTTTGAAATTAGCCCATTAGCAAATCAGCACATTAGCTAATTAGCACTTTGGCTTGGCTGTTACAACTGGTAAACGCTTGTATAATCAAACAACGTGTCTTCGTCCAAACCTGTGAGAATGAAGCCGGTTTTTCGTTTAGCACATTCTTCACTGATCAGAGCTACAGCTTTTTGTGTGTTGGCATTGTCAAGGTGGCTGAAAGGTTCGTCCATCAGCAACCAATCAAAGGGCTGCACCAATGCTCTGATGATAGCGATGCGCTGCTGTTCGCCATAGCTGCACACACCGGCCCGCTGGTTCAGTATATGTGATATGCCAAGTCGTTCAGCCATTTCATTGATGACTTCTGTTGCGTAATATGGTTCCTGCAGTACACGGTTCAACTCAATGTTTTCATGGGCTGTTAGGTTGTCAAACAAACGCAGATCCTGGAAAATGACACTGATTTTTTGCTGCCTGAGTTGCGCAAGTTCATCGCCTTTGATTGATTGCAGGTTGAGGTTATCTATCTGCACCATCCCGGTATAATCGTGGCGCAGCTTGTAAAGGATATTCATCAGCGTGGTCTTGCCTGTGCCGCTGGGAGCCACAATCTTCACCCATTTTTGCGAAGCGAAAGACACTGTTGTATTCCATATACCCGATGGCCTGTTGTTGAGTTTGTCTTGTAGCGGAATGGGTACCAAACCTTGCAAGGTTATCTGCATAGGGGCTGCATTTTATAAATGAAAAAAGGTTGCCAGAAGCAACCTTTTTACGGATTTTAAATTAATTAGCGCATGGAAACAGGAATACTGTCTGCCCCGGCAGGCATCTCCATTTTCATTTCTTTTTTATAGTTCATGGTCTTGCTCATTGCTTCTGCAAATTTCAAAAGAGAAGCAAGACTATTTTCTTTTTCATTGACAAGCCTTAGTTCATAATGTCCTGTCAGCTCCTTGCCGTCATACTTGTTTGCATACATCCTCATGTCTTTAAACGTTTCTTTTGCTTTGGCGATATTCGCAGTCATTGAAGTGTCGGTAGTAGGAATTTTTGACAATCCGTTGATGATGCTTTGAAGATTTACATAAGCCGCCACCTGTTTTCCTTTCAACTCGCTCATCACATCTTTGTCTATTGTGGCAGTGGCGGTGCTGGATTTAAAAGAATTCAGCACGGTGTCGTTGTTGGAAATTAAAATGTTTTTGTCGTCAACAGTCACACCAAAACCGCCCTTTGACATTTCAGGATTCAGAAAATAACCGGTGGGGCTTTTCACCATCATCTTCAGTTCCACCAATTTGTCCATCAGTTTATTCATCTGGGTTTTGTCGCCAATGGCAATGTCTCCAATCATCTTAAAGCTGCTGCCTGCAAAATCAGAAACAATGAAAGCCATGTCGCCTTTCAGGGCTTTCAGCATGTCGGACAGAGTATAGTTGCTTCCCATCATTTTGGTCAGTTGTGCATCGGCCATGCCGCCCAGTTCCAGTTGCTTCACCATGTCGTTTACAAATTCAGGATTCATGGCCATGACCATAAAACCGTTAATATTTGCAGAAGGGTATTTTTCAACAAGACCAAGGTTTGCTTCGCCGGTCATGTATTTTTTTAGCAGGTCTTTCATTTCCTTGCTGTAGTAAGATTTACTTTCCACCACCACTTTGCCATCTTCAAAATTGAGTGTGGCAGCCATGTAGCTGTTTCCAAACAATTCCTTGACCCGTGGCAACGGAATACTTTGCATGCTTGAAGCAGTGTTGACCCACATGCTGGCATCAGAACTGTTCTGCATCATGTCCCTGAATTCGGGAATGGCCGCCACTGATTGGTCTTCTTTGAGGGTGAAATAGTTGTCCATTTCGGTTTTGAGTGAGGCATCAGAATTAGCCTGTGGTTTTATATTAAATTCTCCGGTAGCACTGTCATATTCCATTTGCGAACCGGCGGCATTTTGATAATTCATGGCCACGACCAGGTCTTTGCTCCATGCTACCATGCTGCCACCATCAAGAGTAGTGTATGTGTAGTTTTTTTCTTTTTTTATTTCCGCCTGTGGCTTTTTCTTCTTCAGATATTTCTCCAGCTTGTCTTCGCTGTTGAGCGTGCCAATTGCTGCAAAAATCATGGAGCCTTTGCCCATGGTAGCACCGCCATCTTTCTGGGCAAACGACAGGTAGAAATTGCTGGAAAGATCAAGACCAGATTGCTGCAGGTCTTCCCACTCCTGTTTGCCTTTGGCGGCAGATGTATCGTCGCCAACTGCCGACTTCATGATGTTTTCAAGAGTGGCCTGGTTCGCCAGCATTTTGACGGCAAGGGCTTTGGTGTTGATGACAGCTACAAATGTTGCATTTTTGGGAATATGCTTCACCTGGAGCGGCACGGGTTTCTTGCACGATGTTGCCACGGCAACAAGGAAAAAAAGGGATAAAATTGTTTTGGTAAAAGATTTCATTTTCATAAATAATTTAAAGCAGCTAAGGTAAAGTGTTGTGGACGATAAATATAATTTGAAAAGGGAGGAATTGTATGAGTGGCAAAATTGGGCAGAGAAAACGTTTTTGCGTCAATGAATTTAGAAATTATGCTTCATCGTTGAATAAGTTGAGATAAGGCTGATACATAAAAATGCGGTTTCTAAACTGTCCTGTAAATTCTTTTAAAATTTGTTTTTGCTCAAATAACGCGACGAGTTCACCTGCGGACTTAGCCGATAAATGGCATATTTCCTGCACTTCTTTTATGCTGATTAATGGTTGCTGCAACAGGTAGTTATGCAGGAATAAACCTGTTTTTATCCGTTTGCCAAAATCGGCCTGAATAAGCTGTTCTGTTTTTGATTTCAAGTCAATAATTTTACTCAAAGTATCTACCGCTTTTTGAGCCGTTTGAGTAATGCCAACCAAAAAATATTTTATCCAATGAATAATGTCATTGTGTGTTCTTACCCTGGTTAGGTTGTCGTAATAGAGGTTTTTATCTATTTCGAAAAAGCTTGACAGGTAAAGTAATGGTTTGGTTAAAACTTGTTTCTCTATAAAAAAAAGAGTGATGAGCAATCTACCTATTCTCCCATTGCCATCTAAAAAAGGGTGTATAGTTTCAAATTGATAATGAATAATAGCTGCTTTTACAAGCATTGGGATTTCGATAGCTTCATTGTGCAAAAAGTTTTCCAGATCACTCATTAGCCCCTGCAAGTGGTCATAATGCGGAGGTATAAAGTGTGCATCAGCCAGACTTTTTCCGCCAATCCAGTTTTGGCTTCTTCTATATTCACCTGGTGTTTTCTTTTCTCCCCTTACTCCCTGCATTAAAACTTCATGAGTTTTCAATAATAGCCTCGAAGAAATAGGTAATGTGTCTAACTTCTTGATAGCTTCGTTCAATGCCTGGGTATAATTTTGTACTTCCTGCCAATCGTCTTTTCGCTCAGGATTAACGTTTTCTTTTTGTAAAAAAGCTTCATCGAAATGGGTTTGAGTACCTTCTATTTTACTTGATACCACAGCTTCTTTGGTAATGTGCAAATGAATAAACAAATCAATATTGGGTATCAGCCTCGCAAATGAGTTAAGTTGGCCAAGTTGAAATGAAGCATTTTCAATTAGTTGGTTTATTTTAGCATCATTCCAGGCCCAGCCTGTATTAATCAGGGTTGGCAAAAAATATTTATAGCTTATACTTTGTCTCAGTTCGCCAGCCTTAAAGTTCTCAATTTGTATCACGTTCTAATTTCTCACGAAAGTAAAATAAAAATTCCGCTATTTTACTTTAGTACCCCTAAAGTAAAATAAGAGATTTCTTATTTTACTTTACCCAAGTTTTGGAATAGCGGACTTTATTCGACTTTTTCTACATAAACAATGCAAATTTTTTCTAAACCCGTAATTTCATTTCCTCCTTTCGATTGAAATACTTATGTACCTCGCTACTCATTTCTTGTTATTTTTACTCCTATGCGCCTTCCCGAACGTTTTACTGCCTTTCATAATAAAGCAACCGTTTTCAAAAATGTATTTCGGCATGGGGATACAAACTCAAACAATCTTCCCGTGATTTGCAGAAATTGCAGTTTTATTAATCGTGCAGACTATCATTTTTGCACCAACTGCGGCTATCCGGTTTATGAAGGCAAAGACAATATGGACACCTGGCAGATGCGGATGAAACGACGGAAAGGCACCGGAACAATGTGTAAAGTGAGATTGCTTCAGGCTCGGAATGCGCTCTATATATTGGCTACTATTATGGCGATTGGATTTTCCTATCTTTTTTCTCCGAACCGGGCCACAGTCGTAAAAGGGTTAGTGATGCTGTTACTCGGCATCATCTATGCTGGACTTGGCAGGTGGTCGCTCACAAAACCATTTACATCGTTGCTGATTGGTCTCATGATTGTACTCACCTTTGTCGCTATCAATACACTGACCTCGGTGTCTAATAAGGAGACAGGCTTTAACCTGGTTTATCCATTGTTCATACAAGGAATATTTGTTTATTTTTTGTGGCGAGGTGTTAATGCCGCTTTTATGGCCGACATGCTGGAGGAGGAATCTAAACTATAAACTTTTGAAAGAAGAATACGACCCACAACCTGTGTGTAAAGAGTGCTATGCAACTGTGTTGCCAGGGCATCGCTATTGCCACAACTGCGGTGTTTACCTGGGTCACGAGGCGGTCAGCATCAGCATTTATAACAATGCAGACCTACGGAACATTTTCATTTTCTACTTCACTTATCTTGCTTTCTGCCTGTTTGTAAAAAACAGTTCGTGGTTCAATAGCTACGACGAAATGTTTTGGATGGAACTGTTGCTGGCAGGTATGACAACGTGGTTTGCCTGGCTTAATCGCCGGGAAATAAAACCACTCTTCCGTTTTAATAATTTTAAATGGTACCTGTTAGCAGGAGTTATCCTTATGGCGGTGGCATGTTCTATCATTATCAGCCTTAGTGTAAGGGAATTGAACGTTACTTTTTTTAAAAATGAAGTGAGTTATTATGGTGCTTACAGAATTTATATGTTCCCCATCGCCATCATGATTTATTCCATTGCACTGATGCCGGCATTGTTTGAAGAAATCGCCTTTCGCGGAGTCATGTATAATTACTGCGCTGCCTTTTTGGATGAAAGACTTGTGGTGGTGATCACTGCTTTTTTGTTTGCGATCATGCACCTCAGTTTAATTTCCCTTGCATGGTTGATCCCTTTTGGGTTCTTCATTGGTTCACTTCGTAGAAAATACAACACGCTCTGGTATGGTATCTTCTTTCACTTCACATTTAACCTGACCGCTTGTGTGATAGACTTGTATCGGCAGGGTGTTTTGTAAAGAGAGGAGTGCTTCACTCTCCAAGAGTGAGGCACTCTGGGCTATATGCAAGCAGCAGCGCAAAGATATCTCCAGTCAAAATTGTCCGCCTCATGTGCATGATGCTGTCGCAGGGGTGTTTGCAAAACGCTTTTGTTCAAAATGCCTTTATTGACAAATGTCCGGCGGCTTTCGTGTAAGTAATCAACCATTGCAGGTTGCTGCATCCACAGCTTTTGAGGTGGCTCAAAACCAACCTTGTCTTTTCGCCAAACTATAGAAGCAGGCAACCGATTATTCATCACATTTCGAAGCAAAAATTTGGTAAAACCGTTGCGTATTTTACTATCTGACGGAAGGCTGAAAACAAATTGCACCAATTCATGACTGAGAAATGGTAAGCGGACTTCGCGGCTATGCGCCATTGAGTTCCTGTCGGCATAGCGCAGCAATTCTTCCAAACCAAACTGCATGGTGTTAAAGTATAAAATGTCGTTGAGTTTGGCGACGGCTGGTTTATAAACCGCCGACAGGCTCTTAGCCGCCTTGATAAAATCTTTGTTTAAATCATGGTTGTGTATGACTTGCCTACAGGCAGTTTTTTCCAGTTGATTGGCTGCTACCTGCGGCAAAAATGCAGCAGCATGATTCTTCCATCCCCAATCAATCTGCTGTCCATTTTGCGAAGCGAAATTTCTTTCTTCTTTCGCTTTTGTCCATTTGCCTTTGCTTATTAGTTCCTGCCAATACCAGTGATAATATTTTGTATAGCCCGCCAATATTTCATCTGCACCCTGCCCGTCAAGAATGACCGTGACACCATGTTCCTTCGCCAGCTGATACACCCGGTATTGCGCATAAATGCTGGCGGACTGAAAAGGCTCTTCCTGGTGAAACATGAGTGTTTGCAGGTCTTTTATCAACTCATCAGCAGTGGGTGTTGTTGTGTAATTGTCAACATTAAATTGCTGAACTACTTGTTTGATGTGCAATGATTCATCTTTGTCGAAGCCGGGGAAGATGGCTGAAAATGATTTTTGTTTAGTGGTATCGTGAAGCAATTTGTTAATGATTGCAATAATAGATGAACTATCCAATCCGCCGCTTAAACTTGAGCCAACAGCCACATCGCTCCGCAATCTTCTCTTGATGGATGTGGTGAACAAATCAAGAAATGTACTTTGCAGTTGCTCATCATTTTGTCCCAACAAAATGGTTTCTTTATCAATGTCCCAATAGTTGAAAACACTGAAAACAGGCGTGTTGCCTGGCGAAAAAGAAAAGGTTAAGCAGTGCGAAGGCGGCAGCGAATAAATGTTTTCATAAAAAGTTTGTTCTTTGCTGACCGGGTTTTGTACCCAGCCAAGAGCAAGATAATTTAGCAGCATTTCATTTCTCATCATCTTCTCAGAACCCGCTGCCCACAAGGCTTTCATTTCGCTGGCAAAGACAAATTCGTTGGTGGCAATGTCATAGTGATAATAGAAAGGCTTTTCCCCAAACCTGTCCCTTGCACAAAATAATACCTGCTCCTTTGCATCCCAAATGGCGAAGGCGAACATGCCATCAAAGTATTGTAAACAATCTTTTCCATAACAGGCATAAGCCGCCAAAATCACTTCCGTATCGCTTTGCGAAGTGAATGCAAAACCTTTTGCTGTCAACGTTTCTTTCAGTTCAATGTAATTGTAAATTTCCCCGTTGTAAACAATCGTGTAGCGGTTCATGTAGTGCATGGGCTGCGAACCCGCACTGCTCAAATCTATGATGGACAAGCGACGATGTCCGAAGCCAACAGTATTGTTCTCATTCGTCCAAAAACCTTCGCCCTGTGGTCCGCGGTGGCTAATGGAATTGGTCATCGCCTGTAAGCGTTGTTTGCTTACATGATTTGGATTGGGAGATAATATGCCGGAGATGCCACACATTGTGGTTGAAAGTTAAATTGTAAAACTGTGTCGGATGGGTTGGAGGATAATATTATTTCAATGAAACAAACGAGATGCTAAAAGCCATTTTTAGCGGCTTTATAATATGCACAAACGGGATTCATCACACACACTTCACATTTTGGATTGGTTGGTCTGCATATTTCCCTGCCGAGAAAAGACATGGCCATGCCGGCATCCCATTGAGTTTGCGGTAACACGTCCATCATTTGTTTTTCAATTTTCTTTGGATCTGTACCTGAAGCAATGCCAAGTCTCGGCGCTACTCTGACAACGTGGAGGTCAACAATAATTCCTTCTGCTTTAGCGCCTGACTCCCTTTTTATAACATTGGCAGATTTTCGCCCAATGCCGGGAAGCTCAGTCAGCTCAGCCATGGTAAGTGGAATGTTTTCATCCTTCATCACTTTTTTCGACAATTCACTTAGCCACTTAGATTTGTTTCCAAAATTTCTTACATCGCTTATTAATTCTTCGATGGCTGCTGGAGTAGCTTGTGAAAGTGCCTCCATATCTGGAAACGCAGCAAAAAATTTGGGGGCAATCTCATTGATGTGTTTGTCTGAATCCTGGGCAGACAATACGACCATCACAACCAATTGGTAAGTATTGCCATAATGGAGCGGATGTTGTTTCCCCTCATATTTTTTTAATAAAGGCTGCACAGCTTCTGACCAATTGATGTCTGACATAAGGGAAATGTTATTGGGTTTAAAGCTACTGTAAAATGATAAAAGGGAAGGAATATTTTAATTGAGAGTTTCCGAGCTATTTTTATGAAGTATTCATTGCGGACCTGACAAAGATTTCCAGGTCACGGATAGTTAGTCCGAAGAGAATATGAAACTTTACACGACAGACATAAAGCATGGTGCATACGTCTGTAATGGCGTTTGATGGTGGTAAGTATCGAGTAACTATGTATTTTATAAGGTATAACTCAAGTATAACTTAGGTATAAGATGGGTATAAGTCGGGTGTATCTTATTTTTGTGAGATAAAAAATAACAGGATTAGGGAGAACTTTTGCAAAATCGAGTCAATTTAATATCAAAGGCTCAAGCCGCCAGGCTTCGTTGTTGCAACGGAGACCTTATCCCAGCCCTTCTCCAAAGGAGAAGGGCAAGAAGCTGAAACTGCTTCGCATGTTTCAGAACCCCGCCCTGGCGGGGCCCAAGAGAATAAGGCTCCTTATGCAACAACTGGTGGATGGAGCGGATACCTATCATGCAGTGTTTAAAAATCTTTGCGAAGCTTGTACCTAATCCAAAAAATAATTAATCATGAAGTTATTGCCCGGCAATAAAAGACCACCTTGCCCTGACCCGGAAAATTATGTGTGGGTGACGACGAAGGAGGGCAGCTTTTGGCGAAGAAAACGGGGAACTAAAAAGGCCGCAACGCTGAACCTGCAGTACCAAAAGGGTAGTGAGTACATGAAAATAAGCGGGCCTGCTGCAAGCAATCTTGTTCGTGTGCTGCGACCTTGTCTGCAGGGTATTGCACCTGGCAGGCTGACTGCACGGCTTTCGGGGAAGCTGCGGAAGGCGTTGAATGAAACCGTCAGTTTGAACTACAGCTTTCTTGCGGAGTTTGATGTGCAGCCCGACCACCCAATTGGAAAACTCTTGCTTTGCCCGTGGCGGCTCTCACTGAAGGGTAACAAACTAGCGCTGGAAATAACGATTGATGAGACTACCCTAAAACGACATAACAAACTGGTAACCGATTATTATTTTGAACTGATTTTGCTGCAAGGAGATGCTACAAACCCGCTAAGTTTAGACGTTTACACCGTTTGCAGTCAACTATACTCTATTGGCAGCAACGAGGACAGCTCTTGCCAACTGACCATAAAGGTGCCGGCAAATAACTGGATTGCATTTTTGAAAGTGAGTTGCTTAGAGGGGAAAGAACTTGCGGCTGCGCCGAGAAATTATGGGATGCGGGTGGTGGGGGTGGGGTGATCTATTTTTTATTTTATTTTTTGTATATTTTTTTCTGGGTTGTAGATTTTAGGTAATTTGTTGGCAAATTGGAATGTATGATAAACCCACTAAAAAATTAATCTTCTTCAGGCTATCGTAATCTCGATTTTCAATTATTTTCAACCCATGAATAAAACAATTGCTCAAAAGAATACTAAAAGCATCCGAGACAATTTTTCTAACGGAAGTGTGGGGCATTTTCTGGTTGATAATATTGAAAGCAACTCCGATCTTTCTTTTGTAACTGCTTATTTTACTATTTATGCCTACGAAAAATTAAAGCCACAACTGAACCATATTAACTCATTAAGACTTCTGTTTGGAGAACCCAGATTCATAAAAAGCGTATCCTCTTCTACCAATGCAAAAAGTTATGAAATAGAAGACAGCAATCTTGTAATTCCGGTTGAAAATAGATTACAGCAAAAACTACTTGCAAAACAATGTGCACAGTGGATAAGAGATAAAGTAGAGATAAAATCAATGGTGAGGCCCGATTTCCTTCATGGCAAATTGTATCACATAGAAAAAACAAATGGCTCAAAAGATGCGATAACAGGCAGTTCAAATTTTACTGTAAATGGATTAGGATTAGGAGACAAGCCCAACATTGAACTGAACCTGGTCGTAAATGATAAAAGAGACCTGCAAGATTTAAAAGATTGGTTTGACCAGCTTTGGAACAATGAAATGGAAGGCGTGGCCGTAGAGGATGTAAAAGATCAGGTGCTGAAATACATAGAACTATTGCACCGTGAAAATAGTCCTGAATTTGTGTATTACAAAACACTATTTCACATCTTCAATCAATTTGTGGAGGATACCGACAAATCTGGTCTGTCCGACATAAAGGCTAACCTGTACGATTCACAAATTTGGAAAGAACTATTCACCTTTCAGCAACATGGTGTAAGGGGTGCCATCAATAAAATTTTAAAATACAATGGGTGCATTATTGCTGATAGTGTAGGTCTTGGTAAAACCTATGAAGCATTGGCGGTCATCAAGTATTTTGAAATGCGGAATTACCGCATATTGGTACTAACACCCAAGAAACTAAGAGACAACTGGACTATCTACCAGGCGCACAAATATCATACGCTCAACCCATTCCCGCAAGACCGTTTCTCATACACGGTGATGTATCATACCGACTTAAGCCGTGATAAAGGCCGCACAGAGGCTGACAACATTGACCTTTCTAACTTTACATGGGGAGCTTTTGATTTGGTAGTGATTGACGAAAGCCACAACTTCAGAAACAATAAAAAAGGAAAGCGGGACGAAGAAGGAAATATCATTACCAAAAGCAGGTATGAGCGGTTGATGAACGACATCATCAAAGGAGGCAAAAAAACACAAGTCCTTTTACTTAGCGCCACACCAGTAAACAATGAACTCAAAGACCTTCGCAACCAGTTGATGTATATAACCGGGGAGAATGATCATGCCTTTGCAGGAGATGAGGAAGGCCAATTAGGCATAGATAGTATTACGGAATTACTGAAACAATCTCAAACGCGATTTAGCAACTGGGCTAAAGCAAGGATAAAAGAGGAAAAGACAACAAAAGACTTGCTGAACGATCTTGATTCGGCTTTTTTTAAACTGTTGGATGCTCTGACAATTGCCCGGTCAAGAAAGCACATCAGCAAATACTATAAAAAAGAAATGGAGCGCATTGGCGGGTTTCCCGAACATGAAGCTGTCCATTCCATTTATCCAGATATTGACTTGCAGCACAAGTTCATCAGCTATGATAAATTAAACGAAAAGATCAGCAAATACAAGTTGGTTCACTTTACGCCAAGTTCTTTCGTTCAGGATCAATACAAATCAATTTACGAGGAAAAGGTTTTGAGGAAATCGGGGCCAGCTGCGGTCAAAATGTTTTCGCAGGAATTGCGGGAAAGCTACCTGATCGGGATGATGAAAGTAAACTTTATGAAGCGGCTGGAAAGCTCCATTTATTCATTTACCGAAACACTTAAAAGAACCATTGCCCGTATAGATAACCTGATAAATCGAATAGACCGTTTTCAAAAATACAAAGATGAAAATCCAGATGTGGAGTTAGATAATCTGGACATAGAAGCACTAGAAGACGACGACCTGCGCCAGGCAATGGAAGTGGGTGAAAAGCTGACCTTTAAAATGAGCCATCTTAGACTGGAAGAGTGGAAAGCGGCTATGCTAGAAGATAGAGACCAGCTGTATGAATTGGAACTAAGGGCAAAGGATGTAGATGCCAAAAGAGACGCCAAACTGCATGAACTAAAGAGCCTGATAAGAAAGAAAGTTCAACAACCAACCATAACAAAAAGAGGAACAGAAAACAAGAAAGTACTTGTCTTTACTGCCTTTGCTGACACAGCAAAATACCTCTACGAAAATCTTGAACAATGGGCAAAGAATGAACTCAATGTAAACATAGCACTGGTAACCGGTGGCAATGAAAACAAAACCACTTTCAAACCAAAAGGCTTTGCCGAAAATACAGAGTTCAACCATATTCTTACCAACTTTTCGCCCATCAGCAAAAAGCGCAGTTCACAGAAGGTGATGCCCAATGATGCTGATGGCGAAATTGACATCCTGATAGCCACAGACTGTATCAGCGAAGGTCAAAACCTGCAAGACTGCGATTACCTTGTTAATTACGATATTCACTGGAACCCTGTTCGAATTATTCAGCGCTTTGGTCGGATAGACCGTATCGGCTCCATAAACAACAAAGTACACCTCATCAACTTTTGGCCTACCAAAGACCTTGACAACTACATCAAACTAAAAACACGGGTGGAAGCCCGGATGGCATTGGTGGATATTAGCGGCACCAACGAAGACAACCTGCTAAACCGCGAACAGATACAAGAACTAGTAGAAGATGACCTCAAGTTCAGGGATAAGCAATTGAAACGGCTGCAGGAAGAAGTTTTGAACATGGACGACCTGAACGAAGGCGGTGTGTCGTTGAGCAACTTTTCACTGGACGATTTTAGAATAGACCTGCTCAACTTTATAGAGGCCAACCGCAAAGAATTGGAAAACGCTCCAATGGGTATATATGCCTGTGTGCCACACAAACTAGACTCTACGCTGTTTAATCCCGATGCAAGCGATGTAGTAAAACCGGGGGTGATTTTCTGCCTTCGGCAAATAGGCGATACCACTGGCAACGAAAAGGTGAACCCTCTGCAACCCTATTTTCTTGTGTACATTCGCGAAGATGGAACAGTGCGCTACAACTTCACACACCCTAAGCAAATACTGGACATTTACCGCCTCTTGTGTACAAGCAAAGACCAGCCATTGCAACAGTTGTGCGACCTGTTTAACCACGAAACCAACAATGGAAAAGATATGAGCAAATATACCGGCCTGCTCAATGAAGCCATCAAAGCCATTACCGGTACTTTTAAAAGAAAGAACCTAGGTATGCTGACACAAAGCAGGAATGCAATACTCATTCCGCAAGATAAATTAGCCGATAGTAATAATAAATTTGAACTGGTAACCTGGTTGGTACTAAAATAATTGAAAACTATGCCCCATGATTTAAAGGAAAGGATAAATAAGGCCATCCGCCTTTTTGCTGATGATCATCTTTTCGGAAGTTCAGTTAACTTGTTTAAAACACTCGGGTATAACACGGAACGAACACTAAAACTTAACAAAGATGATTATGCAACGCTAAAAAAAGAGTTCGGTATTAGTGCTGAATCCGGTTTTAGTGAAAAGAATGCATTGGTTAAAGAATGGAAATCTATAAACCTCCTTTTTCAGTTAACGGCAGAAGAGATGAAACAACAGGCACCGTTGTTTCAACCTACAATTGAAAGGAACGAACCCGCCTCATTCTTATTTTTTGCAATTGAATTGGAGGGAAAGATGTATTCCCGTACTCAACTTTCTACCATAGCAAGAGAAATAAACAAACCTTTCGCCATGGATGTGTTTGTCATTTTTAAATATGGCGAACACCTTACGCTTTCTTTAATTGAAAGGAGACCCAACAAGCGGATCATGGAAAAGGATGTGCTTGAAAAAGTAACACACATCTATAACATCTGCATAGAAAAACCACACGCTGCCCATGTTCATATTCTCTATACCTTTTCCTTTGAAGCAATAGAATCTGAAAGCAGAAAAAGCCGCATACACAGTTTTAAAGAATTGCAGGCGGGATGGAAAAAGGTAGCAAGTACACAAATCCTGAATGCGCAATTTTACAGGGATTATCAACAGTTATCTAAAACCCTGATACGAGCTATTGCACCACAACAGCCTAACAAAATGCTGGCTCACCAGGGTGTGCTCAACCTGCTTAACAGGATCATGTTCATCTATTTTGTGCAAAAGAAACAGTGGATTATGCAGGATGACAATTTCATTCATCACTTTTGGTTGAGCTACCTGGAGGAAGGAATGGATGGCCACGATAAATTTCACGAACTATGGCTGAATACGGTTTTCTTTTCGGCATTCAATGGCGTTGCTTACAAAAACCCGAAAGGACTAAAAGCTTTGCCCGAACCCTACAAATCAGCTATCGTTGAATTTCCTTACCTCAATGGCGGACTGTTTGCCGAAAATAAAGACCTGGATGTGTTTGTGCTGCCCGACAAATACTTTCACCAGATTTTCAAATTCTTTGAAAGCTACATTTTCACCATTGCAGAAGATACACCCTACGATGTGAACCTGGAAATCAATCCTGAATTGCTGGGCAAAATGTATGAGGGTATGATAAACGCCACCGACCTGAACGATGTGGATGCTGAACACGGCATTGTATATACCGAGCGGCCCGAAATTAACTTTATGGTGAGGCGGGGCCTGGTGGAAGTTCTGGACAAAAAAATGGAAGGGGAAATGTCCAGAGAGTTCCTGTAT
The DNA here is from genome assembly GCA_043733905.1 of Segetibacter sp. Taxonomy (GTDB): domain Bacteria; phylum Bacteroidota; class Bacteroidia; order Chitinophagales; family Chitinophagaceae; genus Segetibacter. Next base: position 10,516 of record JAYTGA010000181.1, on the reverse strand, counting down.
CATTTTGTTTTTGACACACCTGAAGAAAAGCCAGCTTGCCTCAAACAAATAACAACCCAACAGTTTCAAAACTTGCGGTTGGCTGTCACCACGCTTACTGCCTGCGACCCCAGTTGTGGCAGCGGCTCCATGTTGCTGGGCGTTATACAAGTGCAAATGGAATTGCTGCGGAGCATGGATGCTTTTGCAGGAAAAACACACACACCGAAGGATGATTTTGTAATAAAAAAACAACTGATCAGCGAGTGCATTTATGGCGTGGACATCAAAGAATGGGCGGTGAGAATAGCCGAACTACGATTGTGGCTATACATGATTGCAGAGGCCGAGTTTACACAGGCAGAACTAACCAAAGAACCACTGCTGCCCAACCTGGATTTTAAACTAAGAAGTGGCAATAGCCTGCTGCAAACTTTTGGAAACCTTGATTTTACCCTGGAAGAACTGTTTAAAGGCAGAAAAAAAACTACCGGTGCTGCTAAAAACCTGCACAACTACATTAAAAAGAAAAAGGCATTTATACAAAACCAGGCAGACAGCAAAACAACTTACGACCACCTGAAAGCCGAAGAAAAGGCCGTGTTTCTAGACCTGATACAGGAAATGCTGATTGATACTGAAAAGCAACTCCACAACCGCAAAGTAAGCCAGGGCAGCATGTTTGGCGGTGCGGTGCAAAACAGTTTGTTTGCCGAGCAAACCGCACAACTGCTGCAACAGCAGGAGCAACTAAAAGCCGTAAGGCAGTTTATTCACAAAGAAAAACGCCTGCCTTTCAGCTACGATATCGACTTTATGGAAGTGTTTGTAGCAAAGGACGAAGACAAAGGTTTTGACTTAGTCATCGGTAACCCGCCCTATGTAAGGCAGGAAGAAATATTGCCGCCAGAAGATGCCGTGTATTTGGAAAAACTGATGAAGGCCGAAAACAAAATGTTGAAAGCCAAAGTGAACAAAGAATACAAGGAACTACTAAATAATAAAGTATATAAAACGTACCCTTTCTTAAACAGCAGTTTTAAAACAATCATAGATGGGAAAAACAAAACAATACCGGTTTATGGAAGCAAAGTACCGGGACGAAGTGACTTGTATGTTTACTTTCAATTGCTATGCCCACACTACCTGAACAGCAAAGGCACTTTTTGCTTTATCATTAGCAATAGTTGGTTAGATGTTGACTTTGGAAGCTACATACAACATTTCTTGCTGAAGCACACCCAACTACATGCTGTGTACGACTGCAACGTACGCAGCTTTGAAGCCGCTGTAAACACGATTATATACCTGCACAGCGGCATTACCAATCTCCCAAAATTTAGTGGGGGAAACAAAGGCTATGCCTTAGCAGAACCAATGGACAACACTGCTAAATTTATAATGAACAAGGTGGACTACACAGCCGCCGCTTATAGTAAACTGCTGATAGAACAAGAGCGGGTAACCACAAATCAATTTTCAGAATACTACCGCTGCATTCCCCAACTTCAAAGCATTTTATACCAAAATGGATATGCTGAAGAAGAAAAGAATTATGCAGGGGATAAATGGGGTGGGAAATATTTAAGAGCACCGGAAATTTATTACAATATTCTTGAAAAAGGGAAGAGAGAACTAGTCAAATTAAAATGCGTTTCAAAAATTGCTTTTGGAATAAAGACAGGTGCTAACGACTTTTTTTACCTTGATAAAAAACAAATAGACGACTTAGAAATTGAGAGGGAATTTTTAGTACCCATTTTTAAAGGCCCAAGAGAATGTAACACCATTCAAATAAACCCCAAACTGCTTTCACTTTTTCTATTTGTTTGTCCAAAAGAAAAAACGGAATTAAAAGGAACCAATGCATTAAAGTATATACAATGGGGTGAAAAATCAAGAATAGATAATGATGGAAATGAAATTGGCAAGTTTCATGAAAGACCGAGTACAAGAGGAAGGCACAATTGGTTTGATGTAGGAATAAGGAAATTTTCTGATGGCGTTTTCCCTTGCGGCATAGGTGATAGTTTTAAATTTTATAGGAACAAAAAGGTCCTGATTGATAAGCGGCTCTATGAAATTTATACAGACAATGAAAACATTTTAGCCTCACTAAATTCAAGTTTAACCCCATTGTTTCTTGAAGTGGGTTCAAGAACCGGACTTGGGGATGGGTTGATGGATTTAACCGTTTATGAAGCGGAAAATACAATGATTGTTGATTTGAGAAACCACCCGAAAATTGATTACCTCTTTAATGGAAGAAAGGTAAATGACATTTTTACTGAATTGGGTTTCAATAAAGACCAAATGTTTCGTGAACAAACGCCCAACCCATTACCAGACAGAGCCGCACTTGACAAGATTGTTTTTGATGCTTTGGGTTTGAACGATGAAGAACGAAATGAGGTTTATTGGAGTGTGGCAGAGTTAGTACAACAACGGATTAATAAAGCAGCTAGTAGGTAAGATGTTATGGCAAAAGCAGTAACAAAAGCAATATTCAACGCATGGGCATACATGCAATTGGCTATTGAAGAAATGAACATAGAATGACTGAAAAAGACCTGATCATATTACTGGATGAATTGGTATCGCTGCCGGGAGAACAGCAGTGGGTAGAGTTTAAGCTCAATGCAGGCAGCATAACTAATGAACAGATTGGCGAGTACATTTCTGCTATAAGCAATGGCGCTACCATCGCCAATAAACCCTTTGGCTACCTTGTGTGGGGCGTAGAAGATGGAACGCAAATGATTAAAGGAACTAACTTTCGTTTTGCGGCAGCAAAACATGGCAATCAGGATCTGGAACTGTGGCTACGAAATCTTTTACATCCTAAAATCAACTTTGAAATACTTGAGTTCAACTACCAGAGCCGGCACATTGTATTGCTGCGTATTCCGGCAGCAAAAGGGGAGCCTACCCATTTTCAGAAAAAGCCTTACATCCGTATTGGTAGTAACAAAACTGATCTTCGAAACTTTCCTGATTACGTTCGAATTATTTACAACTCTCTTGAAGACTGGAGTGCAAAAATTGTAGATAAGGCAACGATGGCTCATTTAGACCAGCAGGCTATTAAATTGGCAAGAGAAAAGTTTAAAGAAAAAAATGCCAAATCAAGTTACATTGATGAAATTGATGGTTGGGAGGTGGAGAAGTTTTTAGACAAAGCAAAGGTGACCATTGATGGAAAAATTACCAATACAGCCCTGATATTATTGGGCAAAGAAGAAGCTTCACATTTCCTTTTGCCTGCTGTGGCTGAAATAACCTGGAAGCTGGAAACGGAAGAAAAGGCGTATGAGCATTTTGGCCAACCGTTGTTGATTAACACTACCCAGGTGCTGCAAAATATTCGGAACGTAAACTACAAGTTCTTCCCCGATAGCGAATTACTCGCAACAACAGTAAACAAGTATGATACCCGTTCCATTTTGGAAGCAATGAATAATTGCATTGCACACCAGGATTACACCTTCAATAGCCGCATTATAGTTACTGAAAAAATTGACCGGCTGATATTCTCAAACGCCGGAAGCTTTTTTGAAGGCAACCCAGAGGACTATACCGAAGGCGACAAAACGCCTGACCGGTATCGCAATCCATGGCTGGCAAACGCAATGGTCAATCTTGGAATGATAGATAGATTGGGTTATGGCATTCATACCATTTACCTGGCGCAACGGAGAAGGTTTTTCCCTTTGCCTGATTACATTTTGTCGGAACCGCAAAAGGTAGTATTGCAGGTGTATGGGCATGCCATAGATGAGAACTATTCCAAAATGCTTATTGAAAGAAGAGACTTGCCACTAAGCAATGTGGTATTATTGGATAGGGTGCAAAAGAAGTTGCCAGTTACTGATGACGCTGCAGCCTTTTTGAAACGGGAAAGGCTGATTGAAGGACGGAAGCCGAACTACTTTGTGGCTGCTTCTATAGCCGCGGCCACCGATGATAAGGCGGCTTATATCAGGAACAAGGCTTTTGATGATGAGCATTATAAGAAAATGATTGAGGCGTTTCTTCAAAAATTTAAAACAGGAACAAGACAAGACTTTGAAACACTGATTACAGAAAAACTTTCTGATGTTCTTACCGAACGGCAGAAGAAGGACAAAGTGAAGAATATCCTACAAGCAATGAAGCGAGAAGGGAAGATTCGTCTAAATGGCAAGAATTGGCAGTTGCCTTAGACATTTTTAGACGTCTATTTAGACCAACAGGTATTGACTTTCAGCATTTTAAGTTATTGATCGGTCTAATAAACTAGCTACGGAAAATTAAGAGAAAAGAATGATTAGACGTTTGTCCGGACATCATTCTTTTGGTTATCAACAGATTGGACTATTTGAGTTAAGCGTATCAAAGCGTATTCAAGAGAAGAAATATTAGCTGTGAAATTATCGCGACATAATTGCGACATTCTTGTCGCGATAGCAAAAAAGTAATGATGTTTGACTTAATACAGCAAAGAATAATTAAAGCGGTGACTAAGTAAATTGGACAACAAGTTAGGAACTAAATATTGGCTATGAAAATTTTTGAAGGAGTAAAGCAATATGATTGGGTGCCGTTTTTTAAAGAGCTATCCACTGCCATAAAAAATATTGGGAATGAACCCGCCACCCGCAAAGTGATTTTGAAACAAAAAGCACTGGCTGTTTTTGGGCCAGCCCACGCCATTAACAAGTTTGAAACAATTGATCCTTTTTCATTTATCTACTCTCTTGCGCAGAAAATTACCAGACTTAAAAAAGACGAGATGTTAAGTCGTGTAATTGCAGCTTTCAAATTAACTGCCTCCATGCCTACTGACACAATTTTCCCAACACCTCAAGGCAATGCGGACACTTGTTTTTTTTGGAAGGGTACCGGATATATCAACAAACAAGGAGAACCAGTTGACGAAGAAGCGGTTTGGCGACTGTTTGGCCAGGCAATATTAACTGGCATTCTTAATGGGGAAGATTTTCAAATAGTAATCAGTCTTAAGGGCGTAGGAGTATCTAAACTAACGCAAACTTTATTCTTAATAAACCCTGTTGCTTTTTGGTGCATTGATGATAATGCTTTGTGGTTGCCTCATTTCCATAAGCATAAGACAGTAAAAGAAGAAATTGAGAGTAAAGGTCTGGCAAAATACAAGCAGGTTTTAAAGGATGTACAAAACCAGTTTCCAGGCTGTTCCTTTTTTGAAATTAATTTGCTTTGCCGGTTGCTTTCAGGCAACAATCCTGATATAAGCTTAACAGGTCACTATTGCCAAATCAGCAGCAAACTGGAGGGTGCTAACGGACAAGATTTTTTTGATGAATTTGTAAGAGAAAACGCTGTATGGCCAGGAGATTCGGGCTCTAACACTATAACTTATGGGTTATCTAAACCAGAGGATGGGGACATTGTATTGATTAGAAGAGGAATCAGGAATCTTGGAGGGATTGGATTAGTGATATTAAACGAATTCAATCCACTAGGCTATAACCCTGACCATGCTATCAAAATTATCTGGTTGAACAAACAATATAAGAAGCTGGACTATGGCCTCGGAGATCGAAAAGGCTTTAATGAAAACGCTACTCAAAACACAATTGATAAATTTGGATCGCAATACACTAAAACATTCACTCTGATTGATAATATCAGAAATCTACAAAATATAAAAATGGCACCTTCAGAGTTTCTGCTTTCTGCACCCCCGTCGTTAAATACCATCCTTTACGGTCCACCCGGCACCGGAAAAACCTACCACACCATTACCAAAGCAGCGGAAATCATAACTGGGGAAAGCTTTGAGAAAAGATACGACGAAGCAAAAGTTGTTTACAAAGATGCTTTGGCAGAGCAACAAATAGAATTTGTAACCTTCCACCAAAACTACAGCTACGAAGACTTTGTTGCAGGTTTAAGGCCAAACGCAGACGACACCAATCAATTGAGTTTTAAGGAACACAAAGGAGTATTTTACAGGATTAGCCAATTAGCCAAAGAAAATTTTTTACGTTCCCAACAGGGCGACCATCCGGCTCCTGATTTCAATATGATACTCGAACGATTCTTATCACCTTTAAATGAACCTGATGGTAAAATGGATGTCCCCACGCTTGGCGGCAAAAGCACTTTTACATTAGTTGACCACAACGACACACACATTGACTATCTAAGAGGAAAAGAAAAAAAAGAGAGAACATTGCGAATCAACAGAGTAAAAGAATTTTTTTATAAACAAAAAGTCAATACTACCGGCGGCCCTAATAACTACCACGAAGCATTTGCAAATGCCATGCAGGCTTTTGCAGCAACTAATCCTATTGAAATTTCACCAACAGAATTAAAAAACTACGTACTTATCATTGATGAAATCAACCGAGCCAACATCAGCCGTGTCTTTGGCGAATTAATCACCTTGTTAGAACCAGACAAACGCCTCGGTGCAGACAATGAACTGACACTAAGACTTCCCGGCCTCCCCGATGATGAACTGTTTGGTGTGCCCCCAAACCTCTACATAGTAGGCACCATGAACACAGCAGACAAGTCTATTGCCCTCATAGACATTGCACTAAGACGGCGCTTTGTGTTTGAGGATATGTATCCCAGAAAAGAAATTGTCAATGAAGTAGTTCCAGAGCAATACCGTACCTTTTTGTTAGATTTAAATGAAGCAATAAGAAAACAGAAAAGTGCCGACTTTATGATAGGACACGCTTATTTCATTCCTGAAAAAGACAAAGAACTAAACATTTTGCAGGTGCTCAATCAAAAGGTAATTCCACTGCTCAACGAATATTTTTACAACCAAAGAAACAACCCCGTTTGGAATCTTTTAAGTCCGTTTCAAAATACCATTGCAGGAATTGAGTTTGAGCAAGACGATTTTATTGGTGTTAAAGCAAAAGCTGTCTAATGCTTACCACCATTGACTTATTTGATGGGGGCGAATGGGATTCGTTGCCTACACAAACAAACGTAACTGCTTTTAAGGAGTACTTAAATGAAGTGTGGCAAGACCGGCCATTATTATTGCGAGAAGATGATGACGAAGAAGCAAGACGAAATACAGCACAACGCTTTTTTGTCTTCGATGGACACAAAATAAGAGCAAGAAACTATACTGGGTTTGTTCAGTTTGAAAACGTACGGATTAATGTATATACAAGGGTTTTTGAAAACCAGCAGCCTTTTGGCCCTGCTCAAAAAACCAACGCAGTTAACCACCTGATAAAATGGTTGAGCTATTGCAACAGGATTCATTTCCCCTTTAATGAGCTGCAAACCAGTCCAAACGACTTTGATGATTGGCTGGAAGCCTTCATTTTCTTATTTGCCACCTATACAAGCAATGCACTCAATGCTTCACCACACTTTGCCTACGAGGAAGTGACAGAGGAAATGAGTTTTGTAAGAGGTCGGATTGCTATGCAGCCTTACATTCAACACAACCTCGCAACGGGCAAGCACCATTTGCTACACTGCACTTACGAGCCATTTATTTACGACAATCTTTTCAACCAAATTGTAAAACACACTACGAAACTGTTATTGCAGTTCACCACCGAAAACAGGAACAGGGATTTGTTAAATGACATTTTGTTTACACTGCACGATGTATCAGACGTTTATTGCACACCTACTGATTGCGACAAAGTAAAGATCAACAGGCTTTATCAGGAAACAGACAGCATACGAAACATGTGCCGGTTGTTCCTGCAATTTCAACTTACAAACAGTACCAATCAGCAAGAGAACAACCTTTGTTTACTCCTGCCAATGGAAGTTATTTTTGAAGAGTATGTTGCCGGTTTTCTTTACCACCATTTTCCTGAATTAAAAGTGAAACCACAGGCAAGCGGCGAATTTTTAGCAGTCAATGAAAATGGCAAAAAAGTCTTTCAAATGCGACATGATATTCTCATTCCTGGCAAGCTGATTATTGATACCAAGTATAAATTTCGTCAAATAATGAATGATGATAAAGAAGGTGTGAGTCAGCATGATCTTTATCAAATGGTTGCTTATTGTTACAAGAGAAATTGTAAAGAGGGTTTGTTGCTGTATCCATCGTTTACAAAGGGTATCAACGTGAATTGGACTAAATTAAAGGTTAATGAAATTATTATTGAGGTTGCTTCAATAGACATCACAGAAGGTGAGCTTGACTATTTTGAGGAGTTGCAAAAAGTAAAATTTGAAACATTGGTTCCATGATAAAAGAATATGAAGGAAGGGGTATTTCGTAAAGTGAGAGAAGGTAAAATAAGATTCAAATTTTCAATCAAAGAACCTTATTGGAATTATTTTGGTAAAATAAGGTCTTTTTTTAAACCTTATTTTACTATTTTTGCTCTATTATGGCATTACATCCTTTTTCCGAAGAGCAAATTATTGCGAGGCTTCAGTTCGAAAATCCCTGGTGGGCTACCGGTCAATTAGATAGTTACTATCAATCCTTTCAGCCCAGGCTTTATTTCAATTTGTTTTATCCACTGGTCAAAACAACTTCTGTACATCGGGCTACTGTATTAATGGGGCCACGCAGGGTTGGTAAAACGGTGATGTTGTACCACACCATACAACAACTGATTGCAGATGGAGTAGCACCACAGCAGATTCTGTATGCTTCTATTGAAACACCTATTTACAACAACATTTCATTGAGTGAGCTTTTTGCGATGGCTAAAAAAGCCACAGGTATTACGGAGTCATCGGGTTGGTTTCTATTTTTTGATGAAATACAGTATTTAAAGGATTGGGAAGTTCATCTGAAATCGTTGGTAGATACGGAGCATGCAACAAAATTTATAGCAAGCGGCTCGGCTGCCGCCGCCTTAAAGTTGAAAAGCATTGAAAGCGGTGCGGGCAGATTTACTGATTTTATGCTGCCGCCGCTTACCTTTTATGAGTTTATTCATTTGAAAAACCTGGGCGCACTCATCAAACCTGATACAATCAATTGGAAAGGAAATATTGCACTGTTTTCGACCACTACAAACATTGCAGAGCTCAACAAACACTTCATCAACTATGTAAATTTTGGCGGCTATCCAGAAGTCATTTTCAACCCGGAAATTCAAAGCAATCCTGCCAGGTTTATGCGGGCAGATATTATAGACAAAGTATTGCTGAGAGACCTGCCGGGTCTGTATGGCATACAAGATGTACAAGAGTTGAACTCATTGTTCACCACTATTGCCTGGAACAGTGGACGGGAGTGTAGCATAGACGAACTGAGCAAGAGCAGTGGCGTAAAAAAAACAACGCTGCGCCAGTATCAATCTTACCTGGAAGCTGCATTTTTAGTGCATATTGTAAAACGTGTTGACCAAAAGGCAGGCAGGTTTCAGCGGGAGAATTTTTTTAAAATTTATCTCACTAACCCAAGTTTGCGAAGTGCTTTATTTGCCCCGCTTGCGGCAGAGTCTGATGGCATGGGTGCCATTGTAGAAACGGCCATTTTTAGCCAGTGGATGCAGCGTACTTCTTTTATTCCTTACTATGCACGTTGGAAAAACGGCGAAGTAGATTTGGTGAACATAAGCCGTAAAACAAACAGACCCGATTGGGCGGTAGAAATTAAGTGGAGCAACCGGTTTTTTGAAGCGCCCAATGAATTGAAAAGCCTCGCAGCTTTTTGTTTTGAAAACAGTTTAACCCAAGCGCTTACTACTACGATAGATAAAACGGGTGTAAAAGAATATAACGATATAAAAATGCAGTATTTGCCTGCAGCGGTGTATGCTTATAATGTGGGCAAAAACACATTGGAAAGTCATAAGTAAAGGGATATAATAACCCATTCGCTGTTTTGTGTCATTTTTCTAAAAGGGATGAATACTAATATGAACGGAGTGATGACGCCGATTGTTCATCATTTCAATTTCTTTAGCTGACTGCTTTGCAGCAATGATTTCATTTGGGTAATGGCTATTGCATTCAGTTGCAGGAGACGCTGTCCCTGCGGCAATTCCTGATGAATTAATACAGCATTGATGCTTTCGAGGTTAGACAGGATGACCAATTGTTCAATGCTGGCCTGGTCTCTTACATTGCCTTCTGCTTTTGGATTTTCGGCTCGCCATTGCTGCGCTGTTTTGCCAAACAGGGCCATGTTGAGTAAATCGGCTTCGGTTGCATAAACCAATTCAGCGTCTTGTTTGGTGAGTAATTTGGGCAGGATATTTTCTTTAATGACATCGGTATGTATGCGATAGTTTATTTTGGAAATGGTGCGTTGCAGGTTCCACTCAAGGTTCAGGCGGCTGTTTTCCCGACTTGTCCATTTTAGGTCAGCAGGTTTAATTTCTGCAAAAGTTCAGGGATGGCTGGGGTTAGGTTAGCTCTGATTCTGAATTCCCTGCCGGTAATTTTATTGTTTAAGCGGGCATCTGTTATTTTTTTGCATTCGTGAATAAAGCTTCTGATGGACTTGTTTGTTTGAAGTTCTATGTGCTTTGAAAGAACAAGCGCCATAAAGCAAATTAACAGATGTAGTTTTATCGGCTCTTCTTTATAATGGAATATCGGCCTTGTT
>JAYTGA010000180.1:0-10714 GCA_043733905.1 Segetibacter sp. | reverse complement strand
ATTCAAATGCCACAAAGGGGATTGGTTTTAGGCCACGTTTATCTTCGTCCAGCACATTCCTGTTACTAACCCTAAGGGGCGATGTGCGTTTGATAGGAGGCAGTTCAACAATAGTACGTTTGGAATTAGCAGGATCCACCCGTTCGGTATAACGCTGGGCAAATAAAAAACCCGAAAGAAAAAAGCATAAAGCAGTCATTAGCGGTTTCATAAAAAATCAATTAGTTTAAGTTTATGAAATAATGGAACAATTTACATAATATTCCGCTCTTGCGAATATATAATCTAATGAAAAATAATTAAAAATTAATTAGCCTGAATAGAAGTTTAATATCTCAACTAAACGGTGGCCGAAAAATAAGCAGTCAAATTATCTTAAACCAGTAAAAACAATAGCTTTTAATGAGTTAAGTTATACTCGCAAATAGCATGACGCACAACGACCCGCCCGCTTGCCGAAGGTGGGGGTATTTTACGTTCCTTCTGCCGGGCCGGATGCTAAGTAACGAACTAATGTTGAAGTAACAAATAAAAGCTCAATTGCGTTCCTTCTGCCAAAGCTGAATCACAATAAAGAAATACTGCCGAAGCTACAACTTCCTGCTCCACTTTGGCAAACGGCATGTTGGCGGTTCGTGTTTGATTTGGTCTTACCCCGTGTATGTTTCAGATGTTGTTTCTTCACCATTTTCTTTAAGCACCATAAAACTCACTCCAGTTTTTGGATTTACTTGAGATGCCGAATACGGACCTTTACTTTTGTCAGTAGAGTAAACAACTAGTTTGAATTTATAGTGCTTATTAAAAAGCACTTCCGAGTTCTTCCAGTCTTTAAAATGTAATAGACCGATATTTACTTCTCTCTCATAAGTTCCGGGCTCGTTTGGTGCGGTGCCAATAAGTAGGAATTTTATGTAGCCATAGCCTGTTAATGGTCTTCCAAGGCTTTTTACATTGTCTTTATGGGCAAAGTGATGCAGCAAATAGTCTTCGGCGTCAGGATAAATGTTTGCATAAAATTTAGTTTCAGTCTTTGACTTGTAGTTCACCACAATTTCCAATTTATAAGTTTGCTCTGGAAGACAAGTTGTGTATCCATTTAATTCATTCACAAAAACGGGTTCTACTAATTCAAGAAAATACTCTGAATTTCTACCTTCTAAAGTGTCGTTAGAAATCGTCGGTCTATCGGTCTGTCCAATCCACATGGTTTCCGTGCTGCCATAATGATTTATCGTAGTTGTTGGATTATTATTAATGGTCATGCTCCCACTGGATTGATAATTCGTTGAGCCATTGCCACCTTTTTGGGTCATCTTAAAACTATTGTCACCTAGTCCTGCTTTGTGGGAAGGCAAAAATCGGAGAAGGAAAAATATTACTAAACCAACAAACGAGACAGCCATTAAAATTAATGGCTCATAATCCCAATTTGAATGTTTAGCCCAAATAAAGCCGCCAATTAGCCCAATCAACTCAACAATTAAGGTCTTTATATTTTCAAAAATATTTCTCACAGAAAAATTTTAACATGACAGCCAACGCCCCGTCCGCTTGCCAAATGTAAAGTATTTTACTTTCCTTTTGCCGTAACAGATACTAACAATGCCGCACAAAAACCTGATGTTTTAGCCTATTCCTTTTCTCACCCTTTCAAAAACCCATATTCATACACCTTCGGTTCTATCTTTTTTGCAAGTGACTTTAATTTTTCTCTAAGATCACCAATTAGGCTCACATAAGTCAGGTCTAAACTCTTATTATTCATTTTCCCAGCTTCATTTCTTCCTTGAAAATGTTCCCTGATGTCGTAAAGCGAAGCATTTACATTGCAGTTTGGTTGTGTGTGGTAGTATGTCCAAAGTTTGCGGCCGGCATTCATAACTTCTTTTGCTGTTGTAGAAAATTCTAATGGTGTGTTGCGAATAGTTTTTGTATTGCCAAACAATTTCAAAGGCTCACTTACTTTATTTAAAAGTTCAGCATCTTTGCCTTTAATAAAATCGGTCATAAAATTGCTATCAAATTTTTCTCTTGCCCCTACTTGATATTCTGTAAAAGGAATCCAGTGGTTGATACCATATTGGCTTTGAATATGATTTCTAAATAGTGTGTAAGTAAAACAATCATTTTGAAATTCTGTATCAGTTTGCCACCCATCGTTGGGATATAAAAACTGGTCTCTATCATTTAGCCATGTGGCTTCTATGCAATGACGAACTGCAAAATATAAACTTGAATGAGTCAGATTGTTTGAATTAATTAAAAATTGACCTGCATCTTTATTATACATCATTTTGGGATGAACAATAGCAATCATGTTTTGGTTTTGAAAATCATTGCCTTTGAATGGAAACTTTCCAATAACCTCAGCATCATTTTTAAGGGCTCTATATGGTTTTATCCAATCATTAATGTATTGGTCATCGTTATATGAAATAATCTTTTTTTCACCTATTAACACTCCCTTTTCATTATAAACATCGGATACTGCACCGGTAAAATAAACTGATTCAGACGTATTCCAAATCATAAAGCCAATAGGGAATTTCCCTTTTACATTATCGAAAGTATCTGCCGGTACAACAAACATTTTTTTGAGTGATGCTTTGAAGTTTTTCCTAAAATCTATAAAATGTTGCCCTTGCAGAATCTTAAGTTTAGAAAATTCTGCAATCAAAGTACCTTTCATTTCTTGATGTATCCTTATAAAAAATTGTGCAAAGATTTCAGCATTACCTTGACCTAATAAGCTTGCATATTTTTTATTTGTTTTTGATTGTTCCACACCGCTTTTACCATTTCTTCCATCCAATGTTTTTTTGTCACTGGCCTCCGCATAAGGTGGATTAATATAAACAACTAATTTCTTCCGCTTTTCCGGATCGTTAATGATGTCTTGCAGCGGCTTTGGCAACTTTATGAACTCATCATTCAAAAAATCAAATTGAAAAACGTGATCGTCTAACAAATTTGCCCCGTTTTTTATACGGTCGTGCATCACTTCCACATCCTGATGATCTAGCGTAGAAGCCCAAATGTTGTATTTATTGGTAAGTCCTGTGAGCAGATTGCCAGTTCCGGCGGCACAATCCCAAATATAATATTCGTCCTGCCAGTTTTCGCCTAGCACGACTGTTAGGTATTTTTGAGAAAGCTCCACCCAAATTTGTGGTGTAAAAAAACTACCTTTTCGCTCTCTTACATCTTGAGGCACCAACAGGTCTCTGCGTTCAACTATGTAATCCCAATATTCTTCTTTTGGTGGCCGGTCATATTTGTTCCAAAATTGGGTATGTGCTACTTGTTTGTCGCTAAAAGATGTTTCGCTGTGGCTAAACAAACCCGAATCTAATAGTTTTCTGTCCAGTTCATAATGGTCATGCTTTAATAAAACAAACAGCTTTTCTTTTAAGGTATTGTTTTCGTGAGAAAGCAGATCAGCCAGGTAAAAATCACCGTCTATTATTCCGCTCTTTTTTGCAATGTCCCAGTTCACGGCAATTGTTGCTTTTACATTTTGCAGCCATTTGTTGTAAATGACCATAAAATTGTTTTTGTCAATTTTGGTCTTTGTCAATCCAAATCTTCCAACAACAAAGTTTTTTTTAATAAATTTTTTCAGCTCTTTATCGTCATTAATAAAATTAAAGAGTAAAGCTTTGCTGTCAATATCTGTCTTAACTTTTTCGTGAATTAGTTTAAATTCTTTTGTATCATAATTAGAGGGCGCAACATTCCAGTTAAAGTCATTCAGGTAAAACACATCATGAATATCATTGTAAGGAATAAAGGCAATTTTTCTCCGTCAAACGCCCCTAACATGGGTGGAGGTAGATATTTGTCAAAAGTTCTGGCTTTGCCAATTGTCAATATAAGTTGTGTAATAGACTTATAAATGTCAGAAGCTCCCTTTTTGGCTTCTGCCCACAAGAGCGATTCCTGCTCAAACAATTCATTTTTGCTTTGATGCATACACACGCTAAAGTCAACATTTCCAATTATTTTAGAGCAGTCATACATCCAAAAGTATTCTTGCGCTATTTTGTTTTTCAGTTCTTCTTCTCTTATGTTTTCATATTTCATCAGTTTGCTAAAATAGTCAATTTGTTGTTATCATGCTGTTGCCACCCCCAACACCATATAATATAGTAATCCTCCGCTTGCAATCTTATTTGGCAAAGCAGCCAACGCACACACATTGTCGCCTGCTTTGTTAGCAACATTGGCATAGCCACCAACAAAGTCGCCTACTTCACTCACAATGTATGCATAGCCATCAACAACGTCGCCTGCTTTGTGGGCAAAGTAGGCAAAGCCGTGGACGATGTTGCATACTTTGCGGGCAACGTAGGCATAAGTGTTGAGGAAGTCGCCTGCTTTGTGGGCAACGTAGGCATAGGCGTGCAGGTGGTTGTTTACTTTGTGGGCAAAGCCGGCATAGCTGTGCAGGACATTGGCAACATGGTGGGCAACATTGGCAACCGGCTGTTTATTTTGCCTTATTTTAAGAAATATTTTGGAGAAACACAATTTTTTATACAAGAGTTGCGTTTAATAATCTGAAGCCTGGTAAGCGACCTTTTTTAATAATCAAACCCCTTTAACCTACCAAGCCTATTTTTATTATGACAAAAGTTAAAAAAACCCCGGCTCCGGTCCGCATTTCACTGGAATTTTACAGTTGCCCTTTACCGCAATTTCTGAAGCGCATAGCATCTGTGCTTTTGGCTTTGGCCAACAAGGATCTGTATGGGTCTATTAAGGAACTGGTTGCAAAACTGGATGTAATGAACAGTACGTTTGTGACCCTGTGTGGCGAAATTGCCAATGGCAATAATTCGCTGATCATTCAGCGGGACACGCTGGGCGAAAAGATTAAAAAACTAATGTTTACTATTTCTAACAACGTGGCAGTGATTGCTGACGGCGATATAGAAATTTTAAGACATTGTGGATTTAAACTGGATAATGAGCGCACACCAGCCCCGCCGGTTCATGCACCTGAACGTCTGACACTAAAGGCTGTGCAGGGACAAAATCAGATCAACTCTACCACCCGTGCCGTGCTGAGCCGCCAGACATACTACAAGGAGATTGCCGTGGCCGATCCTAACATACCGGTGTCTGCCTATAAGTGGAGCCGTGAAAGTGTATCGCGGGTCAAATATGCCTTTACCGGCCTCATACCCGGCACCAACTATGCCGTGCGCATTGGCGCCGTTAGCAAAACAGGAGAGGTGTTTTACTCCGATATTGTTTACTGCATTTGCAGCTAAAATGTAATTGAATTTGTACTGTTCTGATTTTGATAAATTGTTTGTACAACCCTGGTATTTTTATGCCGGGGTTTTTTTTTGACTTTGGGAAAGTCTTTGTTGTTCTTAATTAACAATGCTAATCAAGAGTTGAAAAGTCGGTGAGAAATGACTCCAGAGGAGTCAAATACCTGTCCGTCCGGCAGGCGGATTTGTAGCAGAAATAATTTCCAAAAAGTTTTCACAACTCCGTTAGGAGTTGAACATGCAGTTTGTGATGTTCGACTCCTAAAGGAGTCGTAGAAATCGTGGGGATATTTCTTTTGCTACAAATATTGAACTCCTCTGGAGTTCCAACCCTTGATTAGCATCAACAGCTTTATGTTATGCTTTTATTTGTTGGTGAAGAACATCAAAAGGCAAAAAATACACAACGCCTCTCACGGTGTTCCTGACCTGTAATTTCAATAGCAAAACGTAAAAAACCTTCTTACCTTAGTAATGGTTCATTTACCAATCAAGCACCAAACCTTATTACCTTTTTTATGGTCAATCAAATGTACATTCAGAAACTAATAAGGTTTATATTTTTAGATTGTTTCTGTTGTAACTAAGGTAAGAAGGTTTTCATGGAGGGTTTTTGACCTGCAACCAATAGCACAACATAAATAGCTGTTAGTGAAGAAGACCGACAGCGGCTTAAAAAAATTAAAACCCCTTATACAAGGGGTTTTAAAAAATAGATTTAGCAACCAATCATTTCTTTGAAGAAGAAGATGTAGAGTTATCGTCATCATCATCATCTTTCATAGTTCCCGCTTTTGAAGCATACTTTTTAGATGCTTTTACGGCAGATTCTCCGGCTTTGGCATGGTGTGCACTTGCTGCCTGTGCATGGTGTGCCGCTTTTTCATTGCTTCCTGCACCAGAGTGCTTAGATGCTTCCTTGTGATGTTTTGCAGCTTCTTCATTGTGCATAGCTGCATCATCATGATGTTTTGTAGGCATAATTTTTTTTTAGATTAATTTAATAACAAAGCATATTAAAAAATCATGCCACCTAACGGGAAACCGTGCATTTCCCCGCTAGTTTGAAGTTTTGTGAAGCTAACTTCAATTTGATATAAAACCCAGGTCTCGACCGGTAGAAAGTCAGCGTGTTTGCTATCTTTAAACATCTTAAAAAAATTTTCTTTTGCAAGTGTTCTTTACCTGCAAACACAACATATGGTGGATGCTGTTGCTAAAGAACACCAACAGTGGCTAAAAAAATACTAGGTGGCGCAATATTTGTAGATGTTTAAAAAAAATAAAATTATTATGAAAAAAATTCTTTGCATTTTTGTATTTGCATCCTTCTTGTGTTTAGGCGCAAATGCGCAAACAGATACTACCCAACATCATACTACGATGCATAAAAAACATCATCACAGTAAGCATCACAAAAAGATGAAAATGAAAGAAGATGAATCGGCTTCTATGGAAAAGAAAGAAAACATGGAAAAAAATGAATCAAAGAAAACAGAGAAAATGGAGAATAAAAAAATGGATAAGAAAAAGCCCATGTAATCTTTGTAAATGTTGTTAAGAAAAAAGAGCCATAAATATTTATGGCTTTTTTTTTTGCCCTTGCCGATGTTAGCATAATAAAGAAGCACAATTAGCATCGCCGCAGGGTGTTCTTCACCTGCCACAGACAACAAAACATAGGTAGCAGTTGGTAAAAAACACTAACAGCGGCGGAAAAGGTTCTACCGACATGTTCGACATTATAAAAAACTAATGATTACTTCAACCTAAACTTTATTAACTTTACACAATATAAATAACCAAAACTACTTATTATGACTCGATTGTTTTATTTACTTGTTATACTTTTATCAGCTACAAATTTATTAGCTCAAAATGTAGGAATTGGCACCGTTGATCCACTAAACCGGTTACATGTGTCAAACAATGGCAGTTCTGTATTGTTAATTGAAAACACACAATTATTAGATTCAGGCATTGCTACAGGATTATATTTGAAAACTGGAAATGGAAATTTTCCTTACACTGGAGCAATAAAAACCATAGGCCAGAATTTAAGCGAATCGCGCCTTGGTCTATACACTTTTGCATCTCCTAATTCATTTGGATTAAAAGAAAGGCTAAGTATATTAGATAACGGAAATGTAGGTATTGGCACAACTAACCCTGGTGCCACACTGGAGGTTGCCGGACTGCTAAAAATAACCGGCGGCATACCCGGTGTAGGCAAAGTACTGACCTCCGATGCAACAGGTTTGGCAAGTTGGCAAACAGCTTCTACCTCCGCATCCAATTATTCAATTGTTGGGATGGGTTGCCAAAGCTGGATGGGGAGAAACCTGGATGTAACAACTTACAGAAATGGCGATCCTATACCCAATGTTACTGATGCGACAGCATGGTCTGCTTTGACGACAGGGGCATATTGTTATTATAATAACGACTCAGCCACTTATGCTACTACTTATGGTAAATTGTACAACTGGTATGCAGTAAACGATCCAAGGGGTTTAGCTCCTGCAGGCTGGCATGTACCCACCGATTATGAATGGACAATATTAACGAATGGTTTGGGAGGCATTGCTCAGGGTGGAGATTTAAAAGAAATCGGCTTATCACATTGGGCTAGCCCTAATTATAATGCGACTAATATTAGCGGCTTTACGGGCCTTCCAGGTGGTGACCGTGTCAATGGTGTATACCAACTCTTAAGCATGTTTGGCACCTTTTGGTGTTCTACAGAGATTAATTCAAATGCTGTTTGGGGTCGGGTCATGCACTACGATAGAGACTTAGAAAGAGGCAGCTTCCCTAAGAACACTGGGTCCTCGGTTCGTTGTTTGAGGGATTGACAATTTTGTTGCCCCTTTGCAGGTGTTCTTTACCTGCAAACACAACATATGGTGGATGCTGTTGGTGAAGAACACCAACAGCGGCGCAAACAGCCTGAAAATATTTTTTTGCCTCTGCCTGTATTTCTAAAAAGAAGCAAATACACAACGCCTCTCACGGTGTTCTTGACCTGTAATTTCAATAGCAAAACGTAAAAAACCTTCTTACCTTAGTAATGGTTCATTTACCAATCAATTACCAAACCTTATTACCTTTTTTATGGTCAATCAAATGTACATTCAGAAGCTAATAAGGTTTCTATTTTTAGATTGTATCTGTTGTAACTAAGGTAAGAAGGTTTCCATGGAGGGTTTTTGACCTGCAACCAACAGCACAACATAAATAGCTGTTGGTGAAGGCTTCCTTGTTTGGGGAAGCCTTTGCTGTTTGCGACAGAGAGCCATCCTATTCTCATACAGGGGTACAATTATTGAATAGCTGTTTGTTAAAATCAATCACAATTATGAAAACAATTTACTCCAGCCTTTTTTTATTGGCCATGTTAAGTGTCTGCACCATGTCCCATGGGTCTAAACTTTCATTTGCTAAAGAAACAAAAGAAGCAACGTTTCAGTCCGACTCTTCGGTGGTTGCTGCCGAAACTCCCAATGTAAAATCAACGTTCGATTTTAAAGATGCATTTAAAGAACTAAAATCTTTGAGCAGGGCAGAAAGAAGGGATCGCATAAAGGCTGCCAAAGCAGAGATCAAAACTTTTAAACAAGATAAAAAAGCCGGCAAAGAAGCTTCTACCAATACTTTGCTACAGGTCATTCTTGCTATTTTGCTGCCGCCCTTAGCTGTTTATCTGCACGAAGGTGTCATTAATAGCAAATTCTGGATAGACCTGATATTAACGTTGATCTTTTTTATTCCCGGTGTTATTTATGCTCTGATTGTGGTATTGGGCAATGGTTAAGAAGAACATTTACAGGGGTTAAACGGTTCTCTTCCAATTTTTTAGAAAGTCAATATTTATCACAATATAAAATGCGCAGGTTTCAATAACCTGCGCATTTTATTTTATGCCGCTGTTTGGGTGCTTTACCAAATGTTTGATTTGGCCTTTTTCCCCTTGTCGGTTCTCAAAAAAGCAAGCAAACAACGCCGTGGCACGGTGTTCTTTACCTGCAACAAACAGCAAAACATAAAAAGCTGTGAGTGAAGAATACCTAAAGCGGCTTGAATGGTGTATACTAACTCTTAAGCATGTTTGGCTCCTTTTGGTGTTCTACAGAGATTAATTCAAATGCTGTTTGGGGTCGGTTCATGCACTACGATAGAGACTTAGAAAGAGGCAGCTTCCTTAAGAACACTGGGTTCTCGGTTCGTTGTTTGAGGGATTGACAATTTTGTTGCGCCTTTTAGGTGTTCTTTACCTGCAAACACAACATATGGTGGATGCTGTTGGTGAAGAACACCAGCGGCAAAAAAATATTTTGTTGAAGTTAAAAACAAAAAGTTCAGCGTTGTTTGACCTGCCCGAACCAAAGCTGAGCAATGAAAAACCGCAGATTGGGCTTCCGTCTGCCCAGCTTTTGCCTATACTTTTGTTAGCAGTTCGTACTTTTTTTAAAATTATTATCCTGTTGGATAGTTAGTATTACGTTTTAAGTGCAGCTGCCAAACTTTTTAATTTACCTGGAATTTTGTTGAGAGGCATAACAAAATCAACACAGCCCGAAGCCTGAGCACTGAGCGGCATGTGTTCAACTTCGGCAGACATGTCCTGGGTAAAGGTTTTTCCTCCTTTTGCTTTGATGTGTTTGCAGCCCTCAGTACCATCACCATCATACCCGGAAAGGATAATGCCGACAGCACGTACGCCCATTGCTTCTGCTAAAGAGATAAAAAATATATCTATTTGCTTGTTCCTTTGCGATCGGGGAGAGATTACTTTGAATTTATTTTTTTCAATAGAAAGATCTGAATCCGGAGGAATTATATAAACGTGATTACCACGGATTGGCATCGCCATAGAAGCCACCATTACCTTCATTTTTGTATGACGTGACAAAATCTTAGCTAACAGACTATGGGCGGTGGGGTTCATGTGAGAAATAATGACAAAAGCAAAACCGGTATCAGACGGCATTGCATCCAGGAGAGCCTTATAAGCGTTAAGTGCACCGGCTGAGCCACCAATGCCAACAATTAAATTAGGCTGCAATGCTTCAATATCTACGGCAGGTTGCTTCCCTTGTTTTTCTTTATTCACCTTTATCTTGTTTGGCTAATTTTTTACCCTCAGAAACATTTTTACCAACCTTCTTTTCATTATTGGCTATCAGTGTAGATTTATCATCCATTGGCATCAATTTAATTCCATCATCACTTAAGATCAGTTTATGCACATCACTGTCGTGGCCCGTGCCACGAGACTTAACAATGAAAAGTCCCCGAATGCGTTTTTTGCTTACATCTTCTTCTAATTCTCTAACTACTATCCAGGTGTCGATTAAAGAGGATACTCCGATTTCTCCGCTCGTATCATTTTGTGAGGCAGAAGAAACAAGGCTTGTAAAAAAGCTGGT
>JAYTGA010000179.1:0-2492 GCA_043733905.1 Segetibacter sp. | reverse complement strand
CATCATAATTTATGATCTAAAAAGTTTACAAATGAAATAACACTCCAATTAACGGAGACTACCCGGAATAGTGGTTACATAATTTTGGGAAAGAGTTATAGGCGCTCTAATGCTGAGTTTGTTTACACAAATTTCAGTTGCGAGCTATTGCTGTTGCCACAACCTACAGTCCGCATTGATGACATCCATATTTCAGGCAGTAGAAAAAATTACATGATTCAACCATTCAAAAAATGAGACAACAGGGCTCGGCCTGAATAAAGGAAGGCATTGGGATTACATCCTTTCCATATACCAACTCAATTCCTTTTCCATTTTCTTGTAGCGGAAAATGGCAGTGATGACTTTTTGTAAGCGCATGAAGGCGGTTTCGCTTTTCACCACATAATCAAAGGCCCTGTGATGCATACAGCCTATTGCCACTTCAATTTTATCCTGAGAGGATAGCATCACAATAGGAATATCCGGGTTAAAAGCTTTTATTTTATCCAATGTTTCCATGCCGTTCATCGCTGTTTTGTCAATGCCGTCAAGGTGATAATCTAAAATTATTACATCAGGGTTGTGTGATAAATTCTCAATGCAGAGTTCCCCGGTTGCAAATGTTTCAATGACAAAATCAGCATGTTGGAGAAATTCGATTTCAAGGGATTTCAAAAAAACGGCGTCGTCATCTACCAGGAAAAGTTTTATTTTTTCATTTTTCATGATATCGCGTTGTTAATCGTATTAAGCTCTTCTTCTAATTCTTTGCATGCCTGCGCACAAACAGTTTCAAGGTTTGAAACTAAGTCAGGTATTCCAGCTGTTTGTTGCTGTGTGCTTGCATACTCCTGAATTTGTCTGGCCATGTTTTCAAATTCTTGACCAATACCCACTACTGAAAATGAGGGAATCATTTTATGTGCTGCCGCGTACAATGAACGCCAATCCTTATCTTGCAAGCTCTTTTTCATTGCGTTAATTAAAGCAGGAGTTTGTTTCAGATACACTGAAATCATTTCCGTCATCAATGATGAATTGGATTTCGTAAGACGGGTTATATAAGCCAAGTCAATACATTTTAACTTTTGACTTTGACCGTTTCCATTTCCTTCATGGCCATAATACTTGATGAGCATCGGTTTCTTCACCAACCCAACTATTTTACTGTACAATAATCTTTCATCAACGGGCTTCGCGATGTAATCATTCATGCCAGCAGCTTTGCATTTTGCCAGATCCACTGTGGTTACATCGGCAGTTAAGGCGATAATGGGAATTTTAGAATTCATTTTGTTGCGAATGTATTCCGTGGCTTCAAACCCATTCATTTCCGGCATCTGTAAGTCCATCAAGATAATATCGTAGGATTTAGTTTGTAGTTTTTCGATGGCTATTTTTCCGTTTGCGGCAATATCGCGTTCAAATCCAAATTCATCCAACAGTGTTTTCATCAGCAATTGGTTGAGTGCTATGTCTTCAACCACTAGTACTTTTATATTCTTAATTTCCGTATCCAATTCCACTATTCCTGTTTCTAATTCGGCTTCCGCTTTTGTCTTGTGAAAACTTAGTATAAAACTGAAGGTAGAGCCTTCATCAATTTTACTTTTTACGCTAATGCGTCCACCCTGCGCTTCTACCAATTGTTTAACTATGGCAAGGCCTAATCCTGTTCCACCATACAACCTTGTCGTGCCGCTGGAAGCCTGCTGAAAGTTTTCGAAAATAGTTTCTATTTTATTTTTTGCTATTCCAATTCCGGTATCCGTAACTGCAAATTCAATGGTTGCTTTCTCTTCATTTTCATCCAACAAATGAACGCGTACAGTAATTTTTCCTTTTGTTGTAAACTTTACCGCGTTACTCACAAGATTTAGAATAATTTGGTGCAAACGAACCGGGTCGCCAACCAACACCTCAGGAATACTGTTGTCGTATGTCTTAACCAACATTAAATTCTTTTCCTGAATTTTTGTCTCAAATAAATGGAGCATGGTGGATATGGATAACGCCATTTTGAACGGTGTTTGCTCAAATGTCATTTTTCCCGCATCTACTTTAGCCAAATCGAGTATGTCGTTAATGAGCACGATTAGTGCATCGCCACTCATTTTTATGGCTGTTAAATATTCTTTTTGTTTGGCTGATAGGTTTGTTTTTAGCACCACTTTGGTAAATCCAATAATCGCATTCATTGGCGTGCGAATTTCATGACTCATGTTTGAGAGAAATTGTTGTTTGGCTTTCATTGCATCTTCTGCTATTCGCGTGGCACTTTCGGCTTTGCTTTTTGCTTCTTCAGCAAGTCCAGTTGCCAATTCGGCAAACACTTTGGCCTCTGTCAATTCTGTTGCAATTATTTTTTGGTCTGTAACATCTCTAGCAACAATCACAACGCCCAATACATTTCCCCTATCGTCCTTATAAACAGATCCGTTGAATAATACATCAGTAAGCTTGCCATCCTTATGGCGAAGCGTAAGTGGAGAATCGGCAACAGATCCTTT
>JAYTGA010000178.1:0-3966 GCA_043733905.1 Segetibacter sp. | reverse complement strand
GATAACACGGATAGAAGGGATTAACAGGATTTTTTTATGAAAAAAATGGATTTTTTGCTTCGCAAAGGATTTTATTAGGTATTCGTGCAACAACGCCGTCGAAGATACCGACTTGCTCTTTGGTCATTTTTTCAAAGAACCAATGTTCAAAGTCATGGTTTAATTAGGTGCAAATTCATTTATCAAAGAAATCCATTGGTTTTTCTCTGCCCTGAGAATGCCATTGCTTTCCAGTATTTTAAAATCTGCCCCAGTAGATCCGTTCCTTCTAAAAGCTTCCTATGAAGTTTATGAATGAAGAACAATTTTCAACATTCGGCCGGTTCAAACGAGTTGACAAGTTAATAGGAAAATGGGTAACTTTTTTCTCACTAAAAATAAGTAAAACAATGAAGCATTTTTTTCAGCTATACAGAGACCTATTGAAATTTACCAGTCCTTTTTTTGTCTTCCAAATAGATAAGGACAAAAAACTTTTGCTCTGTAGTTGTGAGGCTTAGTGTTGGCAAATCGTTCAGAGACCGGTTGTTGTGATAAATATGTTCTTCCATTCCAACACTTGTGTTGCCAAACACATGCACTGTGAGGCGGGGTTTTAAGATAGCTACCTGGCTAAACCCAGGGTTGCCATGGTAAGTGGTCAGCCAGTAATAATAAGCTGAAAACCCAAGGCTTGCCCAGTTATTGAGATTAAATGTTTCATCTATTTTTGCTTCAAATCCGCCGCCATAATTATATTGTCGAAACTTGGCGTTAATATCCACATTGCTGCGGGTGCTGTTGCCTGCTATGGGAACAACTGCAAAGTGCAAAGAAGAATAGATATTGGAATGCTTACGAACAGCAATGCGCGATACCACCCCGGCACCAAAGCCTAATGAGCCCAATTCAAACAAATTATTGTCCCAATAGTCATAATGTTGGTATAGCCCAAGTAACAAATCATTGTTAATCAGTTTTACATTTTTACCTACTAAAATGCCATAACCTGTTACATTCTCAATCAATTTCCTGTTGGTATTAAAAGTCAGTTCTGTTCTCAATTTGAAAAAATCAAAGGGTTTGCGATGCCTGTCTTCGAATGGATTCCCATAGTCAAGCTGCACATTGAGCAGCTCATTTGTGATACCTGTACCAAATTTTTTGTCCACATTCACTTTATGAATACCGGCAAACAAAGTCACGTTTAGCGGCTCTTTTTGATAAACTTCAGATGGCGTTATCCTGCTTGTCTTTCCTTGTATTAACCTGTTAAATGCCCTGGAAGGGTTTAATAAACCTGCGGTAATTTCCCGAAAGACCCTGTTGCCGCCATGTCTGCGATCATCCAGTATATTGGAACTTAGGCGATATAAAATTTCTCCCAGGAATGCACCGCTAACTGGGGTGTTTATTATATCGTTGTAAGAAGGGCGGGTGTTTTCGCCAAAGTATTCCCACAGCAGACTTCCACCCAGGGCAAAGGGAAATGATTGCCAGTAATTATAGCCATTGCTGCGAGCCACATTAAAATAGAAGTTGCCCGTGTAAGGGTGGCCGACGAAATTGACACCAAAAGGATCATTGTCCCATTCAAAGCCGTTTTTGAGATTGTTGCTCCATGTTGTACCATTTACGTGAGAAAAGTCAAAGTTGAAAACATACCTGTCAACACCATACAATAGAACATTCGTGGCTAATACCCGTGAAGCAGGGATATACCAGGGATATTTTTTATTGTAAGTAGTATCATCGTTTCGAAGGTCGCCATACATGTTGTATAGAGGCGTCACAGGAGTAAGTGTTTCCCTTTTTGCAACATAGTTATTTACTGGGGGTAAAACGTCTGCGTAAGTTGTGTCAGTAAAATTAGCAGTTGGAGATAGTGAAGTAGTTTGTGAATACAGCGATTGACGGATACAGAAGAAAACTAAATAAGCGAATATCTTTTTCATATTTTATGATTGAAATGATATAATGCCCCTTTTTTTAATAAAATTTTACTGGACTACGTTGAATCTATGAATTAGGTGGTTTTTGATACTTGAAAAATTATTGAAAGCAGCCGGATTAAGGGGAATGACCTTTTTAACTAATAACCATTGTTGTTTTAGCCAAGATCGTTCCAGACTAAAAGCTATTATAAAAATTTGATGGAGTTAAAAATCATAAGCCAGCATGAATGTACCGGCTTATGATGAAACCAATTTAGACGCTATCACTAGATTTTACAACAGTTGTGCGGTTGGTAGTGGTACTTGAGGAACTGTTATTCCTGAACAATGCGACTAATAATAAAATCAACAGAATTCCACCTACAACCCAAACCCAGGGAGCTGCATACCAGTCTTCTGTGTGGGTTGTTGTTATTGTCTTTGAAGAAGACGAAGATGAAGTGTTTGCCGGATCGGTCTGAGCCATAATTGCGGTCTGAAATACTGCAAGGCAGCAAAAAATGAATGTTGCCTTTAGGCTTAAAAAATTAATTTTCATAATTTTAAGATTTTTGTGAAATGAATATTATTCACACCATTCAACAACTAAGCCATCTATAATTTTTAAAAAAAAACAAGGTTTGTTGAATGAAGTGTACAATTAACGTTAAGAAACACCCCATTTAAACAATCTAATGGCATTCTTCGAATAATTAGGTTTCCTTCCTGGTCAAAGTTATTTTCCCCTGATTTCATAAACCTTCTACATTCATAAAGGGCATAGGTTTTGCTTTTGCACCCGCTATGAAGAAATTTGTTGCCCTGTCTTTATTAATTGCACTACTGGTCTCCTGCTCCAATCATAAAAATGAAGAGCAAACAAAAAATAAAGAAGCCGAAAAAAAGATTACGAAAAGAGATTACAGCATTACTAAAGAAAACAGTTACACCGATCTTTTTTTAGACAGTCTTTTTGTAGAAACATTTATTTCCACCAATCGGCTTAATGACACACTCACACGCCGGGTAAGAAGCTTTTACAATGCCCGCAACTATCAGTGGGCATGGTTTAGTTCCACTGGTCTGACAGAGCAGGGGCGCAGCTTTTGGAACCTCTACCAATATGACAAAACCTATAGCAAAGAGAAAGTGGATGATGATAAAACTTTGCAGAAATCTATGACTGCATTTGCAGAAATGGATTCGTTTAAGCTGACAACGGCTAATACAAAAGCAATGAACACAGAACTGTCGCTTACTGCTCATTTTATTGATTTCATTTTAAAAAACTATCAGTCCGGCGATATTAAAAGAAAAGAAACAGAACGATTTGTTCCTTCAAAAAGGCAGGATGCAATTTTTCTGACTGATTCGCTGCTAAGCAAAAAACATAAGGACAATAAGTATTACAGCGATGTAAACCTTCCTTACAAACTACTGAAACAACAGTTGGAGAAATATTTCGCCATTGTGAAAAACGACGGCTGGCAACCGATTGTATTTCACGGGAAAATTTTAAAGAAAAACATGAGTGACCCGGTTATAGCCGCAGTGAAAAATCGTCTTCATATATCCGGGGAATTGCCGCAGGCAGACACCGGTCTTCTGTTTACTGATGAACTTGTGACTGCGGTAAAAAGCTTTCAAAGCAGTCATGGCTATACCCCTACAGGTGCAGTGAATGCTGCACTGGTAAAGGAAATGAACGTGCCTGCACTGAAAAGAGTGGAACAAATATTAATTAACATGAACCGCATGCGCTGGATGCTGATCAACAACGAAGGAGACCTGGCAATGGTGAACATTCCTGAGTTTGTGCTGCATGTGTATGAAGGCAGGAAAGAAGTGTTTAACATGCCTGTGGTGGTGGGCAAAGAAGGGCATAATACAACAATCTTTACCGGCATTCTGAATGAAGTTGTTTTTAGTCCCTATTGGAATGTGACACAGAACATTGTGGTGACAGAAATATGGCCTAAGATGAAAAGTGATCCAAATTATTTGCAGGAAAACAACATGGAGCAAACCGGCATAGATGAAGATGGTGTGCCAG
>JAYTGA010000177.1:0-2690 GCA_043733905.1 Segetibacter sp. | reverse complement strand
TTGCCATCCTCAGATCCGTCATTGATACCACTATCAAAAATGGTCAAAACGTCCTAAACGCTCTAAAGCTTATCGCTAATTTTGGAACTGAATAGTTACTTATATTGATATTTGCTTTAATCAACTTTTGTTAAAAAGGTGCTTTTTCCTGCTGCTGAACTTTGAAATGATATACAGGTTTTCACATCCTTTATAAAAAAGCAGTAATTAATTTTATCATTTTACAAGAAACAAATGATAAATGTCTATTTTTGGGTTTACGGAAAATGCCCGTGTGGGTGTTTCGAGAGAAGATTTTCGGTATTTTGTCACAATATTTTTTAGGATTCATGTGCAAAAACCGGGAAACAGCATGTAGCGGTTCATACTAAAGATTATTTCCAATAGTTGTCTATAAACAGGTTTTGGTTAGCCATGAAAATACAGATTGCTTTCAGCCATTTTTGAAATGCAGCAATCATTTTTCTGCTCATTTTTAGTAAATTCCTTCTGCAATCATTTTTTCTCCCGATTCTTTTCTGTAATTATTTATTCATTTTTTTATTTCATAAAGATATGGGATGTGGAAGTTGTGGCACCGCAACTGGTGGAAAACCAGGCGGTTGCAAAAGTAACGGAGGATGCAGCACAGGCGGTTGCAACCGAATGAATGTGCATGACTGGCTGATGAACCTGCCATTTAGCGACCCGGAAAGCACCTGCAAAGTTGTTGAAGTTAGTTTTAACCAGGGCAGCCGAAAAGAGTTTTACAGAAACGCGACTTTACAGTTTTTTGAAAAAGGAGAACTTGTAACTGTAGAAGGTGTGGGTGGTTTTGATGTGGGAGAAGTGAGCCTGAGCGGTGAACTTGTTCGCATGCAAATGAAGAAAAAAGGCGTAGACGAATTTAATTCTGAAATAAAAAAAATCCTTCGCCGAAGCACTGAAACCGACATTGCCAAATGGAAGGAAAATAGCATCCGCAGCAAAGAAGCATTGGTTCGCAGCCGTGCCATGGCCCGAAACCTGAAACTGGACATGAAACTGGCCGAGATAGAAATTCAGGCTGATGGCAAAAAAGCAACCTTCTTTTATACAGCAGACGATCGTGTAGATTTCAGGGAACTGATTCGCTTGTATGCCGGAGAATTTAAGGTGAAGGTAGAAATGAGGCAGATAGGTGCCCGCCAGGAAGCCGCAAAGGTTGGTGGCATTGGCAGTTGTGGCCGGGAACTGTGCTGCAGCACCTGGCTCACCGATTTTAAAAGTGTGAATACAACGGCAGCCCGGTATCAGAATTTATCTATTAACCAGACAAAACTGAGCGGTCAGTGTGGCCGCCTCAAGTGCTGTCTGAATTATGAACTGGATACTTATCTTGATGCTTTGCAGGCTTTTCCTGACAATGCAGATGTGCTTCATATTACCCGAAGCCCTGCATATCTTGTCAAAAAGGACATTTTCAAAAACCTGATGTGGTATACCACGCCGGATAGCACTAAACATTATCCGCTTACCATTACCCGTGTGGTTGAAATATTGAAAATGAATCAACAGGGCCAAAAGCCCGACGAACTGGAACCAGTGGAAATTGTGAGTTCCAAGCCAAAAGAAGTGGAGCCGGAATTTGTGGACGTGGTGGGGCAGATCAGCCTGAAGTCTTTGGAAAGAAACAGCCGCCGCAGAAACGATAAAGAACAAAGAAACCGCAGCGGCGAACGAAGAGACAATCAGCAGGGCGGAAATCAGCCAAGGGGAAATCAGCAGAATCAGCCACAAAGCCGAAACGAACAAGGCAGACCAAACCAGTCACAACGAAACAACCCAAACCAACAGCAGGGCAACCAGCCACGCCAGGGAGGGCAGGGACAAAGCAACCCCAACCAGCAGCGAAACACAAACAGGCCAGATAATCAGCAACAAAGACCACCTCAAAACCAGCCACGCAACCAGGAAGGACAGGCACCTCAAAATCAGTCCAATCCCAACCAGCAGCGGCCACCAAGAAACCCGAATCAAAGACCCGGCGGTGGCAACCAGCAAAACAGGCCACCACAACAACCAAGGCAGCCAAAACCACCGCAGGATAGAGGTGGTGAGACTAAACCGCCACAGGAATAAATCGTTTTTAAGCAAAAAAATCCGGCAATTATGCCGGATTTTTTGTTTTGCTCAAATTGAACATTAGTTGATCACAATTTCCTTTTTGCTTTCTTCCTTACCTGGAGTAAAAGGCAGGCTGACCTGCAACACACCATCCTCATATTTGGCAGCGATGCCTGCAGAGTCAATGGAGTCGTCAAGTGTGAAACTTCTTTCAAAACCGCCACGGCTGTATTCTCTTAAAATCCACTCGGGGCGGGCAAAGCCTGCGGGTGGCTGATAAGAAACAGTGAGCGTGTTGCCTTTGATGTCAAGGCTAAAATGTTCTTTAATGCGGCCGGGTGCAAAAACCAGCATTTCGTAGCTGTTTTCTGTCTTAAAAATGTTGACCGAAGCCCTTTGCATAGATCGGATAAACTGTGGCCTTTGCCTGTTTCCGTGTTGTTCGCCTTTTGCGGCGCATGACTGATTGTAGTGAATGTTTTTCCTTTTTAAAAAATGAAACAATATCATTAGCGTTGCGTTATGCCAACCATTAGTTCTTTGAAAGTATTGTCCTTATTGAGTTTGCGGTGATTTTTAGTTGGAACTGATTTGAATTTTTGAAA
>JAYTGA010000176.1:0-1777 GCA_043733905.1 Segetibacter sp. | reverse complement strand
GCATTCCTGTCTTTGAAAAATCATCCATCAGGGCAAATATTTTTTCCCGGGTAGAATGAATGAGCATATGTTTTGATATGGTTCGCATTTTAAATTATTTGTAAAGCATGATATTAGGCTGGAAAACATAACGGGATGAATAATCCCTATTGCTTGTAAGTGGTAGCTGATAGGCAACTCCTAACAGGAAGTTGTTGCTGATTTTCATTTTTATTCCGGTAAGCAGGTTAAAAATCGGACGCTCTCCTTTTTGAGTAACTCCTGATAATTCAGAAACAAGGAATAACCGCTTCGCAATTTTCAACACAAATGATGCGCTACCTTCACCCAGGTCCTCTAAAGGGCTATAGTGAAGTACTTCGTTAAATGCAACTTGCGAATTGGAAAATGTTGACGCAAAGCCCACCAAAGTGTACATTGTTCTTTCTGCTGCTTTGTCGAGGTGAAATTCAAATTCTATGAGTGGCGAAAAGCCATTCATCCCATTTTTACTTTTCCATACCAGGAATTGAAACATTGCTTCCAAAGTAGTGGCATCAAATAATCCTTCCCCGCCCACGAATAAACCGACAGTTTTTGAAAGGCCGGTCTCCAACTGGAAATTGAATTCAGAACTTGTTTTCCCGTCATTTCTCCTTGCAAGTGCAGCCACTCTCAGCCCATATGTACCCACATTCAATGGAATGCCCATGTGAGTGAAGAAAGCCATTGGCAACATCATCTTGTCCCCCATATCGCTCATGGGTTTCTCTTTAACGGATACCGTATCCATGTTCATCTTCGGCATTTGCTGACTGTATGCGGAAAATATGTCAACGTAACAAAGAACGCAAGAAGACAACGCCAATTTTATCACTATGGGAAAGGACCTTATAGATTTTTTCATTTTCTGTATTTTAATTGTGAATTAACTTTCACACTAACTCAAAGTTGAGCAGCAAGCCCCTGCAAGTGTTATATAATTTCATAAAAGAGTTACATCCTTCACACTAATTTTAAATCATTTTGTCTCCTTAGTAACTTGTGCCAGGCTATCGCTTGCAATGGAGGTCCACTCAGTGATCAGTTTTACATCCACGGCACTTAGTTTGGCATAAGCGTGCATTATTGTATAAGATGATAATGGCATAGAACCATCTGTGATACTTGTTTGAATTGCCCGCAATTTAGTAACCTGTCTTCTTTTAGAGTAAGAACCAAAATCGCTAAAGTTCAGGTTAATTTTTCCCTCCTTGATATGCCTTGCCATGATCCATCCCAACGGTTGTATATACACGTACCATGGGTATCTTGTATTGTTACTATGACAATCATAACAGGAGGTTTTTAAAATACCTAACACGTTATCCGGGATGTTTACTGTTTTTGTTATGTCTGTCGGCAATACCTGCCCACCGCTATTGTGCGTGGGTTGGAGAATTTGTATGGCCATAAACAGGATCAATAATACCAGCAGAATTTTTTTATAAACGCTCATATTTATTTTATTTCTTCTTTTATGGATCCGCATGCGGGCATTTTATTACCGAGGTAGGGATTTTTTATTTCTTTCATCTCGCTAAGCCAGGTTGCACCTTTATTATTGTTATACATGGGGCAAAAATCCTGGTACAAAGTCTGGCCGCCCCCAAATACTTTAACCATATCATACATATCTTTACTTAGCATCTCAAAATGCGCTCTCTGGTGTTCAAGCTTATCAGCATTCTTACCAATGTGTTCTGCCATTTCTTTGGCATCATCGGACAGGTTGTCCCAGGTTTTCTTTTTTTCTGTG
>JAYTGA010000175.1:0-2772 GCA_043733905.1 Segetibacter sp. | reverse complement strand
CCTGTTTTAAAAGATTGCACCGACATTGCGCAAAAAATTTTAAGCACTGTTGCCCGTGTGCAGGAGCGGTTCGGCATCAGGTATGTTGTGGACATTTTAAGAGGCAGCAACAATGAAAAAATATGGAAAGAACACAAGACCCTGCGTGTTTATGGCCTTGGAAAAGAAATGGCTAAAGAGGAATGGCTGCACTATGCAAAAGAGCTGGTCAGCTATGGATATTTGGCGGTGAGCGATGGCGAATTTTCAACCGTCAGTCTGACTGATAAGTGTAAAGGTGTACTTTATTTTGGCGAGAAAGTTTACCTGACTGCACCAGTCAAAATTGTGATTGCTAAAGAACCGGTTATCTACCAGGAACATCCTTATGAAAAAGAATTGCTTGTGGAATTAAAAATATTGCGCACCCAGATGGCAAGGGAAGCAAATATGCCACCTTATGTCATTCTCAGCGATAGTTCGCTTCTCGATTTGTCCACTTATCTTCCTTTGTCAATGGAAGATCTTGGTAAAATATCCGGCTTCGGGGCATTTAAAATTGAGAAATATGGCCAGCGGTTTCTCAGCCTTGTGCAGGACTATTGCGCTACGCAAAAACTAGAAACAAAAATCTCACTTAAACAACCCAAACGGGAAAGAAAGCAAACCATCACCACCGATCAAAAGCCTTTACCAGAGCGCAATTCAGACACCAAGGCGCTCACCTTTCAAATGTATAAACAAGGAAAAACGATCGAAGAAATTGTCGCTGAAAGAAAGCTAAGTCCTTCTACAGTTGAGCAACATTTATCCTTTTTTATTGCCGCAGGCGACATGGACATCAGCGAATTTGTTGACAATGAAAAGCAGGTTCTTATTACCAAAGCTGCAGAAACATTTGGAATAGTCAGTCTCAAAACTTTAAAAGAAAACCTGCCGGAAACAATCACTTACGGCCACATCAGAATGGTGGTTGCATCCATGAATTTGATTGCAAACAAACAAGTTTGAACTTTTACTAAACCTCTTTTGTTGTCTAATTTTCCCATGGAAATTCACAATACAATTTCACTTTTATAAAAACAAAATGGCAACCGATAAAATTTTCGCATCCATCATTACCATAGGCGATGAACTGCTGATAGGACAAACAATTGACACCAACAGCGCATGGATGGGACAGGAACTAAACAAGATAGGAATTTGGGTCAAACGCCGCGTAGCAGTGGGTGATGTGCGGGACGAAATATGGAATGCACTCGACCAGGAAGGCGGTCAATCGGACATCATTTTCATCACCGGAGGTCTCGGTTCCACCGCCGACGACATTACAAAACCTCTGCTTTGCGATTACTTCGGGGGCACCATGATAGTGAACGAAGAAGCCCTGCAAAACGTAAAAAACATTTTTGAAAAATACATCAAACGCCCACTGCTGCCTGCCAATCTAAAGCAGGCAGAAGTGCCCGATGTTTGCACCGTCATACAAAACAAACGGGGCAGCGCACCCGGCATGTGGTTTCAGCAAAAAGAGTCAGGCAAAATTTTTATCAGCATGCCCGGCGTGCCACACGAAATGAAGGGAATGATGACCGACAATGTGCTGCCAAAACTTCCTTCATTGTTTTCTCTGCCCGCAGTCATCCATCGCACACTTGTCACAGCAGGCCTGGGCGAATCATTTGTCGCAGAGAGAATCAAAGACTTTGAAAACGCCCTCCCCTCCCACATCAAACTGGCTTACCTGCCCAACTTTGGCATGGTCAAACTAAGACTGACCGCAACAGGAAAAGATGCTGTAGCAATCACCAATGAGGTCAATAATTTATTCACCGATTTGCAAAATCAGTTGCAAGACATCGTAGTAACGAACGAAGACAAAACATTGCAGGAAGTTGTTGGCACTTTGTTGTCGCAAAAAAACAAAACCCTCTGCACAGCCGAAAGCTGCACTGGTGGCTATGTCGCACATTTAATCACAGCTTTTGCCGGTTCATCCGATTTTTTCAAAGGCTCCGTTGTCAGCTATGACAACAGCATAAAAGAGAACGTACTTGGCGTCAGTTCACAAACCCTTGCCACCGAAGGTGCCGTCAGCGAAGGCACGGTCAAACAAATGGCTGAAGGTGCCAAAACCCTCATGAACACAGACTTTGCAGTCGCTATCAGTGGCATCATGGGGCCAGGCGGTGGCACAGAGGCAAAGCCTGTAGGCACCGTATGGATCGCCGTCGCAAACCAACATCAAACTCTTGCTCAAAAGTTTCATCTACGCTACAACCGCACCACCAACATAGAAGTCACAGCCAACCTTGCCTTGAATATGCTCAGGGAGGTGGTGATAAAATCGTAGTTCAGCCAAGTGGATTAAATGAATTCCCATCCCAAGTCAGCAGACTTTTCTCAAGCGACTTTTTTTTGCCCCGGCAGAAGTTCTTTATTCAGCCCCGGTTGTGTCACTCCTATGTAAAGGCATCCGCTGCACGCATCCGCACAGAAGTTTTTGCTGTTGTCAATATGTTTATCCTGTTTAAGTTTTCATTGTTCGATTTTTTTATTACCACAATGGTTACACTCCTATCAGCAGTCACCGACAGGCGGCGCTGCAATTCTATTTTAACCCACATTGCAGCCCAACCCCTTCAATTGTTAAATTTTGGGACTAAACGTTGTTTTTTACAGGGTCATATTCCGTAGTTAAGTTGTCAAAATAACTTACACATTTAAGGCAGGATTCTATAGTTGAGTTCCTGGATGGTTGGGTGGTACAGTATGCGGTTTTGATCAATTTCA
>JAYTGA010000174.1:0-6761 GCA_043733905.1 Segetibacter sp. | reverse complement strand
ATTAGGAATCTCACCATAAAAATAACTACCAAAATATCGACCCCATGGGTCTACAAAATTTTAAAAAATTGATTTGAAAATAAGATGCGTTTGCCCTGCCAAACTTCTTCCCTCCTACTATTCTTTTGTTTTCGTTTCTTTGCTTCGCAAAAAAATACACTTTCAATGCTCCCGAAATACAAAAGAATTTTACTGAAACTAAGCGGCGAATCGCTCATGGGCGACAAATCTTTTGGACTGGATTCAAAAGTGATTTCGCAATATGCGCAGGACATTAAGCAACTAATAGAACTGGGTGTGCAAGTCGCCATTGTGATTGGTGGCGGAAACATTTATCGCGGCATGAATGAAGCAGAGACAGGCATTGAACGTGCCCAGGGCGACTATATGGGTATGTTGGCGACCGTGATCAATGGCATGGCATTGCAGGCCGGGCTGGAGAAGATGGGCGTTTACACAAGGCTGCAAAGCGCCATTAAAATGGAGCAGATCGCTGAACCATACATTCGCCGCCGTGCCATTCGCCACCTTGAAAAAGGTCGTGTTGTCATTTTCGGGGCGGGTACCGGCAATCCTTATTTTACCACAGACACTGCAGGTTCGCTAAGAGCCATCGAAATAAAAGCCGATGTCATTTTAAAAGGAACCAGGGTGGACGGTATTTATACAGCAGATCCCGAGAAAGATCCTACAGCAACCCGCTTCTCCAAGATTTCTTTCGGAGAAGTAATTAATAAGAATTTGCAGGTCATGGACATGACTGCTTTTACTCTCTGCCAGGAAAACAGCCTTCCCATTATTGTGTTTGACATGAACACTCCAGGCACGCTGCTACAGGTGGTGCAGGGCATGGATGTCGGCACCTATGTCAGTTAACATTTTTTTAAAGCGGGTTGTTTGACCCGCTTTTTTATTTGTACTGCAAGGCATAAAGAGTAGGTAAGTTTAGAACACGAATTGGCCGGATTCGGACGTTAAACCGTGCATGGCATGGCATAGAAAGAATCTTCTGACTATCATCATTTACAAAAAATGACACTGTAGCAGCTAAATTAATTTTTTCAGTTAAGGTGTTAGGTTTACATAAAAAACCGCATTTTTTCCTGCACATATACTCTCAAGTCAAAATGAATAAATTGATCATTGGGGTAGAAATATAATTATCTTGTTGTTCTAAAATCAGCTATCAAATTATGTCACTTTCAATAGGCTCTTTTATTTTTTTAGCCATGCTTTGCCAAAGGCTTCGTAAATACAGCAAGTCAAATAATTTGCCGGAACTGCAACGCATTTACAACATTGCCCTATTATCTTCCATTGCTTTTTTCGTAGTTGAGGTTAGTTTTAAAATAGGAAACATT
Source organism: Segetibacter sp. (assembly GCA_043733905.1). Lineage (GTDB taxonomy): Bacteria > Bacteroidota > Bacteroidia > Chitinophagales > Chitinophagaceae > Segetibacter. Next base: position 5,400 of record JAYTGA010000174.1, on the reverse strand, counting down.
ACCAAATGGATACTTGATCTGTCTTTCCTGGCAATGGTCATTTTTTCGTTGAAGCAAAAAGAGTTTGCAGCATTGCGAATGTCCATTTTTGCTTTTTTGCCCCTTGCCATCATTTTGCCTCTGACCCACATTGTGGAAATGATCAACAGCGCATTCTATAATACATGGGACGAGTATTTTGATTATGCACAAGGGTTTGCCTGCATCTGGTTGGGTGTTATTCTCATTACCCAAAACCGGCAACTAAAATTGGCAGAAAAGGAGAGGATCAAACGCCAGCATGAAGACGAATTGAACAGGGCAATAACCATTCGCAAAGTGGAACTGGAAGGGCTGGTAAGCGAACGAACGGCAGAGCTGACAAGGCAGACAGAAGAACTTCAACACGCACTCACTGATTTGCGCAGCACACAAACCCAACTCATTCAATCCGAAAAAATGGCCAGCCTGGGCGAACTGACAGCAGGCATTGCCCACGAAATACAAAACCCGTTGAATTTCGTCAACAATTTTTCGGAACTCAATTCAGAATTGATAGCAGAAATGAAAGTGGAAATTGAGAGTGGGAATTTTGACGAGGCTAAGGCCATTGCTAAAGACATTGAAGAGAATGAACAGAAAATTGTCTTCCACGGCAAACGTGCCGATGCCATTGTAAAAGGGATGCTGCAACACAGCCGCAGCAGCAGCGGCACAAAAGAACCCACCGACATCAATGCCTTGTGCGATGAGTATTTGCGACTGAGCTATCATGGCTTGCGGGCAAAAGACAAGACATTCAACGCCATCATGAAAACCGATTTTGATCAAACGGTTGGCAAGGTTAGCATTGTGCCGCAAGACATGGGGCGGGTGATTTTAAATCTATTGACAAATGCTTTTTATGTTGTCAATGAGAAAAAGAAAATGAACATTGCAGGCTATGAACCAACCGTGTCTTTAAGTACAAAAAAACTAGGTGATCTTGTAGAAATAAAAGTGACTGACAATGGGAATGGCATTTCGCAAAAAGTGTTAGACAAAATTTTTCAGCCCTTTTTCACCACTAAGCCAACCGGGGAGGGAACGGGTTTGGGCTTATCATTGAGCTACGATATTGTGAAAGCGCATGGCGGAGAGTTGAAGGTGGAGACGAAAGATGAAGAGGGATCGACATTCATTATCCAATTACCAATCAATTAAAATCAGGTAAATAAATTAAACATTTATCTATTCAACAATTAATTAAATGAAGAAAATCATTTCAACAATAATCCTGTTGCTTTCCCTGCTTCATTTACAGGCACAGATCAAGGTAACTTTTATTGTAAAAGAAAACACCACCATAAAACATGACAGCATTTTTGTAACCGGCAGTTTCAGCAATTGGGATTCAACAGCCAACCCAGCTTATTTAATGAAGCCCAATGGTAAAAAAGAAAAATCCATTACACTTAATTTAAAGCCCGGAAATATCCGTTATAAATTTCAAAGGGGCAGCTGGTTTACTGTAGAAAAACAATTTATGGGAGATGAAGTGCCAGACAGGATAATTAACATAAGGAAAGACACTGTTTTAGAAGATGAAATAAATGCCTGGCGAGATGAGTTTTTAATAGATAAATGGAAAACACTTTCCCTGCGAATTCCCGACACCACCCGCATGAAGTTTTTAGCATCAATTGCTAACTTATATGCCTTTTACTTCGATTACATTAATACCGATTCGGCTTTGTATTATACACAACAGGCTATGCAACTGGTGCAGAAAATGAAGTCATCCAATAATAAAGCAGTTGAAAGTGGCAATACTGCAGCCCTTATACAACTACAGGAATTAACAGCGACACTACTGCATTCATTAGGAAATTATCCCAAGGCATTAGAAATAAGGCTGGAAAATTTAAAACTGGCCGAAAAAGAAAAAGATAAATTTCTACTGGTTGGGGCATTAGGTAGTATTACTGCGGATTATCTGTCAATGAAGGATTACCAGCGTATGCTTATTTATGCCAAACAACAAGATTCGGTGCTGTCCACATTAAACAAAAATGACCAACGGCTGCAACGGAGTTCCTTTTGGGCAAAATTAAATATTGCCTCTGCCTATTATCGGTTAAATAAACTCTCTCCTGCATTGGCTTATGCAAAAAAGGCACTCAATATTAATAATTTTTATAGTAATATTTATGCCACATGGGCTAGAGATTTTAGTGGCCGTCAAATGATTGCAGACATCTATTCAGCGATGGGTATAAGAGATTCGGCAATGAAAAACTACAGATTCATAATTGCCAATGCTCCTCCCGGGTTTGGTACTGGTATTGCAATTGCCCAAATCGGAATGACAAAAGAATTTCAAAAGTCCGGCCGGATTGATTCAGCTTTGTTTTATGGAAGAAAGGCATTGAACTATTATCAAACCAATGAAATGAATGTAAGGGCATGGGGTGAAAGTTCATTGTATTATGTTGCTGAATTAAGTCCGCTGCTGGCTGAATTGTATAAATCCAATAACCAACCGGACAGCGCTTATAAATACCTGAAACTTTCCATTGTAATAAAAGATAGTTTATACAATACAGATAAACTCAGGCAATTTCAAACACTCGGTTTTAACGAAGCCAACCGCCGCCAGCAATTAGAGCAACAAAGCAGGGAAGAAAAACAGCGATACGAAACCAAAATAAAAATGTATGGACTTATCAGTATCATTACTGGTTTTGTGGTGCTGGCTTTTGTCTTGTACCGCAACAATAGGCACAAACAAAAAGCAAATGCTTTGCTGCAATCACAAAAGCAGGAAATAGAAACAACACTGGGTGAATTGAAGAGCACCCAATCCCAACTCATCCAATCAGAAAAAATGGCCAGCCTTGGAGAACTCACAGCCGGCATTGCACATGAAATTCAAAACCCGTTGAACTTTGTAAACAACTTTAGCGAAGTAAGTAATGAGCTGATTGATGAAATGAAGGAAGAGTTTAAAAAAGGGGATACTGAAGAGGGTTTTGCTATAGCCGACGATATAAAGCAAAATTTAGAAAAAATTCTCCACCACGGCAAACGTGCCGATACTATTGTAAAAGGTATGTTGCAACACAGTCGCAGCAGCAGCGGCACAAAAGAACCCACCGACATCAATGCCCTGTGCGATGAATATCTGCGGCTCAGTTATCACGGCCTTCGGGCAAAGGACAAATCTTTCAATGCTACAATGAAGACCGATTTTGACCCTTCCATCGGAAAGGTCAAAATGGTGCCGCAAGACATGGGGCGGGTGATATTAAATCTATTGACAAACGCTTTTTATGTTGTTAATGAAAAAAAGAAAATGAACATTCCCGGTTATGAACCAACTGTTTCTTTGAGTACAAGTCGCTCCTCCCTCTCCCTTGGAGAGGGTCGGGGTGAGGTCTTGATAAAAGTGACCGACAATGGCAACGGCATTCCGCAAAAAGTATTAGACAAAATTTTTCAGCCCTTCTTTACCACCAAGCCAACCGGGGAGGGAACGGGGCTGGGCTTGTCATTGAGTTATGATATTGTGAAAGCGCATGGCGGGGAACTAAAGGTGGAAACGAAAGTTAATGAAGGAACAACGTTCACAATTGTATTGCCAAACACTTAAATAATTTTAACGACTTTGAATGTTATGGAAGAGTATGTATCCGGCAATAGTAGTACCGTTAAACGATTCAGGCAGTTTTATCTAGCCTATCCAAATGGTGCGACAATGTCGCACCATTTAATCTGGTCGCATATCATACATTACTTTATACTCCATAAAATCAGAAATCAGAAATAAAAAATCAACAGCTTATGAAAGTCTTGGTAGTGGATGATGAAACAGATGTTCAGGTCTTGTTTGAACAACGTTTCCGCAAAGAAATAAAGAATGGCGAAATGCAGCTTGCTTTTGCCTTTTCAGGCGAAAGTGCATTGGAGTTTATGAAAGACCACGAGCATGAAGCAGTGTTGATTCTTTCAGACATCAACATGCCCGGCATGAGTGGCCTTGAACTGCTCCGCCACATCAAAGAAAAATATGAAAAACCGCCTCCCGTGGTCATGATGATTACCGCTTACGGCGATGATGAAAACTACAACGAAGCCATGAAACTGGGTGCTGACGATTTCCTCACAAAGCCTGTTGATTTTACGGTATTGAAAGAAAAATTAAAAACAAGGTTAGCATGACAAAGATTTTGGTAGCAGACGACGAGGCCGACCTGGAAACCCTTATCAGGCAAAAGTTTCGGCAGAAAATAAGAGAGCAGCACTATGAGTTTGTATTTGCCATCAATGGTAAAGATGCACTGGATAAAATAAAGCAGCACCCTGATGTGGAAATTGTTTTGAGCGACATCAATATGCCAGAAATGGATGGCCTGACACTGCTTACAAAACTGGGTGAAGGCAGCCCGCTGATAAAGGCCGTGATGGTGTCTGCTTATGGCGACATGGACAACATTCGCATGGCCATGAACCGTGGAGCGTTTGACTTCATTACCAAACCTGTCAACTTTGAAGACCTGGAAATTACTGTTGAAAAAACCATTCGTCACATCATCCAGATAAAGGAAACACTCAAGGCCATCAAGGAAAACAACATCCTGAAAATGTATGTGGACGAAAATGTGCTGAAGTTTATGGGGACAAGGGAATATGAAACTTCCTTAACCGACAATGAAACGATTGAAGCATCCGTTGCATTCATTGACATCTGTGGTTTTACGTCCATCAGCGAAAAAGAAACACCTGACATTGTTGTGAAAATGCTCAACCAATATTTTGATGTGATGGTGAAAGAAATCATTGCACAAAACGGGGTAGTTGATAAGTTCATTGGCGATTGCATTATGGCCGTGTTCAAAGGCCCATACCATTTAGACCGCACAATAGATGCCTGCATATCCATTCGCAACGCCATTGACTCATTGCCCAAAGAACATGGTTTTTTGCCCAAGGTATCTATGGGTGTCAACAGCGGCGAAATGATTTCTGGCAACATTGGTTCTGCTACTTTGCGGCGGTTGGATTTTACCGTAATTGGCGACACGGTCAACACTGCACAGAGGTTGCAAGGCGTGGCCGCCAGCAGCCAAATCATCATTACCGAGGCTTGTTATGAAAAGGTGAAGCAATCTTTTAACTGCAACAAAATAGGGGCTGCAATTCTTAAAAATAAAGCAGAAGAAGTGATGTTGTATGAAGTCCTCAATTAACTTATTTTTTTAAAAAATATTTTATGCAGTATGAACAGGTTTATTCTTTTCTCATCAGCAAATTGGAAAAAGAATTGCCTTCCTTTATCACCTATCACAACGTTCAGCATACCAAAAACGTAATTGCTGCCGCAGAGCATTTGGCTGTTGGTGAAAATGTGTCTGGCGATGATTTGACTTTGCTGAAAACAGC
>JAYTGA010000173.1:0-8634 GCA_043733905.1 Segetibacter sp. | reverse complement strand
CGAATGTCAATAATCTTTTGACAAAATGAGAAAAAAGTTAGCTTTACACACTTAAAAAAAAGATCCATCCAAATGGCTGTTTTAAAATTCAGAGCTTATTACGAAGACGATGACAGTGTTTACCGCGACATTATTATTAAACACACACAAACTTTTGCTGACCTTCATACTGCTATTTTAAAAGCGTATGAATTTGATAATAAACACAAGGCAACCTTTTATCGCAGCAACGACACATGGATGCGTGGCCGCGAAATTACTTTTGAAAAGTATGATAAAATTTACCAGGCAGAGCCATTACTCATGGCCGATACACCCATTGGTACTGAGATAAAAGACCCTAACCAAAAATTCATTTATACTTACGACTTTGTAAAAGGCTGGGTTTTTTTAGTAGAATTAATCAGCGTAAGTAAAGAAGAGAATGCCAAAACAACCTATCCATCCACCGTGCGGACAGAAGGTATAGGCCCTGCACAATACGGCACCAAAAGCCTTCTGGGAGACAAGTTTATTGACATTGAGGAAAAATATGACCTCAGTGCCGGAGCAGAAGGTTTTGGCAGCGAAGGTGTAAGCGACCACGAAACTGAAAGCGATGAGGCAGAAGAAAGCCATGGCGAAGAAAATGAGGGTGGTGGGCATGAAGAAGAGTTTTGACCTCTCAATAAAGCTTCTTGAATATGTTAGACCTGAAATTGTCTTTTGGCAAAGAAACAATGATGAAATTGACAAAAAAGCAATTTTCAGAATTAACGACTAAGAATGAATTAACAACAGATTTCGCCCCTGCAAAAGAATATGATATAGACTTTAATTTCTCCCGTTTATTTTTAGCTTTTGATGCTTCAGTAAGCGACTATTTTTTTGAGTTTGATGCAGAAAAAGACATTGATTTCTTCATTAACAATTCGTACTTGGTTCATTTTTTTCCTAAAACCGGTAGAGTTAAATTAATAGAGAACTTTGATAGTGTGCTTCATGAACTTTTACCTCAAAAAAGTTTCTATGTCCCAAATATTCCTACAATCCTTAAAGATGATTTTAGCATTAGTCAAAAAATATTCTTCGACAAATTAAATGAAAATGCGGTTCACAAATTTATTACAGCAGGAAATTACAAAGGTCAAATTTCTTGTTGTAAATGTGGCATAAGTGGCTGCTCTAGTGAATATTTATGGGCGGAGAAAAATATTGGACTTATAAATTTCTATGTATCGTCAGGTGGGTTCAGTGAAGTTTGCTTATTCCCTTTTAAACTTTCCTGAGTGAATAACAAAACAATCATCCTCATTTGTGGCTCCACAGCCGTTGGCAAAACTGCTTTGGCTGTTCAGTTGGCGCAAACCTTACAAACACAAATCATTTCCGCAGATTCAAGGCAGTGTTTCAAAGAGTTGAATATCGGCGTAGCCAAACCTTCAAATGCAGAATTGTCGGCTATTCCTCATCATTTTATCAATTCACACAGCATCAATGACCATGTAGATGCAGGTTTGTATGAAACGTATGCTTTAGAAGCCGCAGCAAAAATTTTTGCAACAAATGATGTTGCTGTCATGGTTGGCGGCACCGGGCTTTACATCAGGGCATTTTGCGAAGGCATGGATGACATTCCCTCTATTGATTTAAGCATTCGAAAACAGGTAGCAGATGATTATGTAAAGAATGGATTGCAGTGGCTTCAGCAGCAGGTTTCAGAGCACGACCCCACATTTTGGCGACAAGCAGAACAGCAAAATCCACAACGGCTGATGCGGGGGCTCGAAGTTTTTTTATCAACAGGAAAATCCATTGTTCAATTTCAAAAAGGAGAAAAGAAACAACGACCTTTTCGCATTATCAAGACCGGTGTCGAACTGCCAAGAGAGCTACTGAATGAACGAATTAACGACAGGGTAGATATTATGATTGAAAAAGGCCTGATTGAAGAAGTAAAAAGTTTATTGCCACATCAACAAGTGAACGCCTTGCAAACGGTGGGTTACAAAGAATTGTTTGATTATTTCAACGGACACGTTTCACTGGCAAAGGCAATTGAAAATATTAAGACAAACACTCGTCATTATGCTAAAAGACAAATGACCTGGTTTAAAAAGGATACCGGGATCGCCTGGTATTCTCCTGAACAATTTTCTTTAGAAATGCTCGCCAAATTGAAAATTAGATAAACGGTACAAACATGGGATAAGCGGCTTTATATCAACCAGTCTACTTTGTCCGTTCCCTTTAGTTTTTGCAAATTGCAGTCTCAAAAAATTTATTACATGAAAAAATGGCTTTTAATGCTTTCTGCTGCTGGACTCACACTCAGCGCGGCCCATGCACAGGCTCCTAAAGTGGTCTTTGAAAAATATACATTACCCAATGGGCTCAAAGTAATTTTGCACCAGGACAAAACGGCTCCGGTAGTGGCTGTTACTGCTTTGTACCATGTTGGTTCAAAAAATGAGGACACATCCCGCACTGGATTCGCCCACTTTTTTGAACACCTTTTGTTTGAAGGTTCGGAAAATATCAAGCGTGGCGAATACATGAGGTATGTGACCAACGCTGGAGGAGCGCTCAATGCCAATACAAGCCAGGACAGGACATTCTATTATGAACTGCTTCCAAGCAACCAGTTGAAACTGGGCCTGTGGCTGGAAAGCGAAAGAATGATGCATGCTAAAATAGAGCAGATAGGTGTCAATACTCAGCGCGAAGTGGTGAAGGAAGAAAAGCGTCAGCGTGTCGACAACCAACCCTATGGTTCCATTCTAACCGAGATATTAAAGAGAGGTGCTAAAGGGACTCCATATCAATGGGCACCAATCGGAAGCATGGAACATCTGAATGCCGCAACGCTGGACGAATTCATCAATTTTTACAAGACTTATTATGTGCCTGACAATTGCGTTTTGTCTATTGCAGGAGACATTAATCTGGAAGAGGCCAAAAAACAAATTCAGGAATATTTTGCCCCTATTCCCCGAGGAACAAAACCGATTATCAGACCAAAATTTGAAGACAAAATGTTAGGTGGAGAAGTGAGAGATGTTGTAAAAGACAATATTCAGCTTCCTGCCGTCATCGAGGCTTACAAAGCACCAAAGCAAGGCAGCAGCGAATATTATGCTTTCCGAATGTTGTCAACCCTGTTGTCAGGTGGACAATCTTCCCGCCTGAACAAGACATTGGTTGACCAAAAACAAATGGCACTCGCAGCACTGGCACTGCCATTTTTTAATGAAGATGGTGGTCTGTTCATTAATTATGCAATAGCCGCTGTTGGTGTGAAGCCACAGGACCTTGAGCGGGTGGTTGATAGTGTGGTCAGTACTACTAAAACAGAACTCGTTTCTGAAAGAGAATATCAAAAAGTGAAGAACCAGATACAAACGCAGTTTGTAACATCCAATGCAACAATGGCGGGCATTGCTGAAAGCCTTGCCAACTATGAAGTGTATTTCGGTGATGCAAATCTTATCAATACAGAGTTGGAGCGATACAACAAAGTGACCCGTGAAGATATGCTGAACGTGGCTAAAAAATATCTTAACAAAGACAATCGTGTTGTGCTTTATTATGTGCCTAAAAATGCAAAACCCGCAGGCACTAAGAAGTAATTATTTACCAAAAAGATTGAGCAAAAAAATACAACAATGAAAAAAATAAGCATATACTTTTTAATACTGTTGCCCATGATAAGCATGGCACAGGTAGACAGAACAAAAGCTCCAAAGCCAGGCGTTGCCCCTGCTATTAAAATAGGCACTCCTGCCACATTTATTTTACCAAATGGCTTGAAGGTTTTTGTGGTAGAAAATAACAAGCTGCCCCGTGTTTCAGTGAGTCTGACCATAGACATCGACGGTATTGTAGAGGGCAGCAAAACCGGGCTTTCAAGCCTTGCGGGAAGCCTTCTACGCCGTGGCACTGTTACCATGACCAAGGCAAAACTTGATGAAGAAATTGATTTTCTCGGAGGCAGTGTCAACACTTCGCCATTCACGGCAAATGCATCTTCGTTAAAAATTAATTTCAGTAAAGTATTTTCATTGATGAGCGATGTTGTTTTGAAACCATCATTGCCCGCTGATGAGTTGGAGAAAATCCGTAAGAAAGAAATTTCTTCACTAAAACAAAGTGAAGATGACCCGAACGATATTGCTGAAAATGTGTCTAACCACCTTGTCTATGGTGCAGGACATCCATACGGTGACATTGAAACAGAAGAAACCATCAACAATGTGAAACTGGAGGATGTAAAAAACTTTTTCAAAACCTACTGGATACCTAACAATGCTTACCTGGTTTTTGTAGGAAACATTACCCCCGCCGAAGCAAAAAAACTGGCAACCACTTATTTTGGTTCATGGAAAAAAGCTCCTCTCACAAAACCTGTTTACAAAACACCGCAGCCCACAGCCAAAACATACATTGCTCTTGTAGATCGCCCTGCCAGTGTGCAAAGTGTTATTACGTTCATCACACCAGTTAGTCTTAAACCAGGAGTACCTGATGCTATCCCCGGTTCCGTTATGAATAATATTTTAGGTGGTGGATCTTCCGGCAGGTTGTTCCAAAACCTGAGGGAAAAACATTCGTTCACTTATGGCGCTTATTCCCGCCTGAAAGCGGACAGGCTTATAGGTGCATTTTCTGCTGATGCATCGGTAAGGAATGAAAAAACCGACAGCGCAGTTGCAGAGTTTATGGGCGAATTTAATGCGCTCAGATCGAAACCTTTAGAGGATAGTGACGTGGTAAACAGCAAAAGTTTTCTATCAGGAACCTTTGCCCGTTCCCTGGAGAATCCGGCTACTATTGCCAGATTTGCACTGGACATTTCCAGAAACAAAATGCCTGCAGATTATTATCAAAACTATCTGAAAAACCTTGGGAATGTGACTTCACAAAATGTGCATGATGTGGCGGCAAAATATGTATTGCCGGGTCAGATGTACATTGTGATTGTAGGAAATGCGAAAGAAATAGCACCAGGTCTTGAGAAATATGGCGAGGTCAAATATTATGACGTGCATGGTAACGAAGTTGCGGCTCCAGTCGCTGCTAAAAAAGCAGATGCCGGAGTTAGTGCCGAGAGTATTTTGCAAAAAGCTGCGGCAGCCATGGGCACACCTGATGCTGTAGCTGCTGTAAAAGATATCCTGCTGAGCGGACAAACATCTATCATGGGCAGAGATGTGACTTTTATTCAAAAACACATTTTGCCTTCGGCCTATTCAATGGAAATGTCTATGGGCACAATGGTCATTCAAAAACAAATGTTGAAAGACGGGAAATACACCTCTGTTCAGCAGGGACAACCTGGCGAAACAAGTGCAGAAGACAAAGAAGAAATTGATCAAAGTGCTTCATTCTTCGATGATGCATTTTTATTGAATCAAAAAGGCAATACTTATACCGTAGGCGATATTGAGCAAGTGAATGGCAAAGACGCTTACACAATAAAAATGAAAACAAATGCAGGCCGGGAATTTACTAACTATTACGATGTGGCATCTGGCCTCAAAGTAAAATCGAGCAGAATGGAAGAAAGCCCGATGGGAAAGGTAAACCTACAGACGTACTTCAATGATTATAAAGATTATAGCGGCGTAAAGATCCCAACACAAATTATCCAGGATCTCGGACAACTCAAAATAGATTTACACTTCAAAGAAATAAAAGTCAACAGCGGATTAAAAGCTGATGATATTAAGTAGAATGGCAGCTTTAAGAATAAAAAAAGAGACGCTTTGGGGGTGTCTCTTTTTTTATTTCAATAGTTTGCTATTGTTAATTTTAAATCAGTTCCAGATAAGCGGCTCCACACAGCATGGCCAGCCCAAAACTTGATAAAGTGCCAATTAGTACATACTCTGTCATCCGGCGGTCTTTGGCCTCCCTTAAATCGCCAAAGCGAAAGACTGATTTTGCGGTTATTAAAAATCCAACTGCTGCCAGGTTGTGAGTGGCTACAAATGTAAAGACCAGCAGCCGCTCAATGATACCGATGTATTTTCCCGCACTTTGCAGCGAGCCTTCTGTGTTGTTACTTTGGTCGGGAACCCATTTTGAAATGAAAGCCTTCACAAAGTAAGAGCAAGGCGTGGTAGTGAAAATGAGGCACACTGCCAGAATGATAAATGATTCGCTGCTCAGTTTGTACCAGGGGATTGAGTCACCTGCATACCACCTCCAGATAAAATAGATGGATACAAAGTGCGCCAGTTGGTCGAGGAAGAAATAGAGGCGTTTAGTTTCCTGCTTTTGCAATACCAGTTTGGCTCCGTCTATGACCAGGTGAAAAACAGCGAGTAGCAAAGCCCAGCCCCAAAAGGCATTGTCCCAAACCAGAATTTGCACCAGTAGCCCATGTATCAGGGCATGTATATACAACTGCCAGGCAGCCAGTTTTTTGTCTTCTTTCGCATGCACCCATGTTCCTGGCTGCAACAAAAAGTCACCAGCTAAATGGGCAAGTATTAATTTGTACAACACAATCATAATAGTTTGTTTAGTTTGGTTTGGTATAAATTGTTTAGCTCCACTATTGTGTCAAAGCCGGTTCTTTTCAGGCGGTTGCTTACTGCGTTTTGCTTTATTCCAATCATTTTCCCCAGTTTTTCCTGGGACATGGTTGGGTTAGCAATGGATATTCCCACCATTTCTGCCCCGTTCACAGTCCACTTGTCCATTACAAACAGCCCCAGTTTCAGGTAAAGATTCATTTCTGTATCAAAGTCTGCCCATGGTGTTTTGATTGCCAGATTTTGTTTTTCCTTTTTCAGCAATTCAAACTTTTCACCTGAATGGATAAACGCAGTCCCATTGCTTTCGGTTATTTTTTTTGCTTCATAACTAATGTCTCCAATACCTATTGACATCCGCACATCCACAGACTTGATTGTTTTTAAGCCAGCCTTTATTTTTATGGCGGCCATTAAAACCATTAACGGATTTGCAAGACGCAATTGAAACGTGTCGCCACCATAAATTTCCCAAAATACAGGGGTTTTACCAAATGGCTTCAATTGCTCCTTCAGCTTTTTTAACCACACATCAGGATTTGCTTTTCTTGACCTTATTACATCGCCTGTTATAACTCCTATCATACCTTATTTCATTTCTTTTGCAGGATGGGATTTTTAATAATCAAAGCTATCACTTTTTGCGGTGATAAAAAGTATTATCACTTTTTTGGGTGATACTCAAAATTATCACTTAATTAGATGATAATTCAATTTATCACTTTTTTAGGTGATAAAATAATCTTCAACAAATTTTGTTGCAAATGTTTGTAAGCATTATTATGAACCTAAGTTTGCTGTATGACCTCATTCTTTACTACCGACAGTCGCATTATTATTACCTGCAACAAACGTTTGGCTCCTTATCTCAAAATGGAAACGGAGGCACTCGGCTACAAACTCATTCGCATCTTCCAGACAGGGGTTGAGTTGTCGGGTTCCATCAATGATTGCATCAGGCTTAACCTGAACCTGCGCTGTGCCAGCCAGGTTTTGTATTCTGTCAAGAGTTTCAAGGCCAGCCACCCCGATGTTGTTTACACAGAACTCATGCTGCTGCCGTGGGAGGAAATCATTCCCGCCGATGGATACTTTACCGTTACCAGCACGGTCAATACGCCCAGCATCACCAATACGCTTTTTGCCAACGTGAAAGTGAAAGACGCCATTGTAGATTGCATCAGAAACAAAACGGGCAATCGCCCTAATTCCGGTCCTTCATTGGAGCAAACGGTCATTCATTTATACTGGAAAGAAGAAGAAGCAGAAATATTTATAGACACATCCGGCGAAACACTTGCCAAACATGGCTACCGCAAAATACCCGGCAAAGCACCCATGCTGGAAGCCCTTGCTGCAGCAACTTTGCTGGCGGGTAAATGGAATCATGCAACACCATTCATCAACCCAATGTGTGGCTCTTCAACAGTGGCTATTGAAGCTGCTTTGCTGGCCACCAACCGCCGCCCCGGCCTGTTCAGGAGCAACTATGCCTTCATGCACATCATTGGCTATGACAATCGTGTGTATGAAGCTGAAATTCAACAACTGCAAGAGCAAATAAAAGAAGTAGAAGGCTTGAAAATCATTGCCACAGACATCAGTGAAGATGCCATCAACATTTCAAGGATAAACGCAGCAGCAGCAGGTGTTGAGCATTGCATCACATTTGCCGAAGGCGACTTTGAAACAACCGAGGTGCCGGAAGGCGAACAAGGTGTTGTATTCTTTAACCCGGAATATGGCGACCGCCTCGGCGATGAGGTAGAACTGCAGGAAACCTACAAACGCATCGGCGATTTTTTAAAGAAAAAATGCAGGGGCTACACGGGTTACATCTTTACAGGCAATCTTGAATTGGCCAAAAAAATAGGTCTCAAAGCCAGCCGCCGGATAGAGTTTTATACCAGCAAAATAGACTGTCGCCTGTTGGAGTATGAATTGTATGCAGGCACCAAAAGAACAGATGTTGAGAACACGGAGGCGTAGCATTTTACTGCAAACTTGCATCAGCAAACGTATTTCCTTGGTTCATGTCTCCTGTTTCGTAACCTTTCTTAAACCAATACATCCGCTGGGCAGAAGTGCCATGTGTAAAGGCATCAGGAACCACTTG
>JAYTGA010000172.1:0-9000 GCA_043733905.1 Segetibacter sp. | reverse complement strand
CTCCCGGCTTTTTGCCACTTCGTTCTATTAGTTCTTTCTCATCAGACCAACAAATAAGCGGTTCTAATTTCCTCCTTTTTAATCGGATGTATTCTTCACGTATTTCAACGGGCTCCAAGTAGCTAAGAAAGGTTAGATACAGACTAAATGCAGCTACCTTAATTGCTTCAGGATGTTTATCGATACCATGGATAGAATATAACAAAATATGAGTCAACGCCTCTTCATCTATCTTTCTTCTTTTGTGCGCAACCTTCCATCTGGCAATTAATCTTCTGTAACTTTCTACTAAAAAGATTCCTGACCCACATGCCGGATCAAGAATTTTGAAGTTGTAATTACAATCATTTTCATCCGGCCAAGGCAAAACTTCATTCAACATCAATTCAACCAACATAGGTTTAGTGTAGTAGGCTCCATTGTCTCTTATTGTAGTTTTTCCCTCATTTTCCTCTTCTTCACTCATAAACTCTTCATAGATTGAGCTAATCAACTCTATGGGAATAAAATCAAATCGGAAAACTTTCCACCCCTCACCCTCAAATTGAAGTTGATCACTTTTATAATCTACCCTGCTAAAACAATCTTTTACTTCATTAAGGTGGTATGCTGTTACGCTATTAAGTTCCTCTTGGCTGATAGGAAATAAATCTCCATTAAACTTTTCTTTGAGAGTTTTAAACAGTTCATAGGTCTCATTAGGGTATGTTAGCAAATCCAAAAACGAGTTAACACCACGTGGTTTTTTAGGGAATGCTTCCGGTATAAGAATTCTATTATCTTCCAAATAAAGAGCAAAAAGCGACCGGCCCAATAAAGCATGAACAACATTTAAAGATAAGCCTTTGCCATTATCGTAAAGTTGAGAACGAGTTGCTTTGAGATTAGCTACTAATTTTTTGTCAACCCTATTTTTTACATTTAGCTTTAGACCAAATTTTTCTTCCCAAATTTTTCCACTATCTATTTTTGATTGATGAAGAAATTCAACCAGTTCATTTAGATCAGCCTCCGTATCGCCAAACTTCGCAATCTCCAATTTTTGTTCTACATCAAAACTCTTTGCCACAGGTGGTTCATAACAGTTGTAAAGACGCATTTCTGTGGGCGTAATAGCTGCAAGAAATGGAGACCTTCCTTCATTCCAAATTTTTGCATGCAAATTCCTGATAGCTTCTGCATCTATTTTTCGAAGTTTCTTGATGTGAATAAAAGGATGGTCACCAGAAAAGTAAATTTCGTCGGCTGTAACCGATTTTTCTTCCAGGAAAATATCCTGTGCTGTATTTCGCTGAACCGGAGTTGGTGCTTTTTTATAATTCTCTTTGTCAACCAATGACAATTCCCAACCAGTCAAGCTGATTATTTTTTGATAGAAGCTTGGGGTTGTTTTTTGGTTACTCATTATTCAGGCATGCAAAAGTCAATAATTGAGAGCAATTTTCCAATTTTCCTTTTGTCTTCAAACTAGCTTGTTTCCGAGTTATATGTGTTAGCCAAGAAACCCCACTTTTGATGACTGCCAAATAGCAACCGCTCACATCAGATCCACTCATTCAATTTATCCAATTCTTCTTTCCTTGCTCTAAAGATTTCAAACTCCGCCAGGTTTTCAGTACATCGCTTCACAAAAGCAGAGGACATATTTAATAGTCCCTTGTATCCGTCGGCTGTCCATGTGTTTTGCTTGGCATCGTCGGCATGTAAAGTTTCTACTTTTTTCAAAAATTCATCTCCTTTGTCGCTCAACATATATTTTGCACTCAATTCCACAATTGTGTAAAGCGAAATCAATTCATCAAACGAAAAAATCAAATCACCGTCATAGCAAGGCTCCACTTTGGCCATTAAATCATCCACCTCTTCTTCCGTAATAATACCCGACTTCAGAGCATGAAAAGCCAGCGGACAGGAGTCCGGTTCTTCAAGCAGCATATTCACATTATTAAACGAAAGCAGAAATGCCGTGTGATTCATAAAGTTCATCGGCATCTTTACAGATATGTCTTCGGTTTCTTCATCCATTTTCTAATTTTTTTATGTTCTGCGCTTTTTACAACCTCATATCTTGCAGTTTTATATTTCTCTGCCATTTTCTGCCCCGCTAAACTACATAATATCATAATTCAATAAGCAGACTTTTAAAATATTCTTAAATTATTTTCTAATAAGGGCTCAGGTTAAAATTAATATAATTGAAGGAGTTTCGCAAACCCGGCTGCATTCCCCCTTTAAATGTATAAAAAACACTATGGGCAAAACCGATGCGGTTACTACACCGTTAGATGCGGTTACCACACCGTTAGATGCGCTTACTACACCGTTAGATGCGGTTACTACACCGTTAGATGCGGTTACCACACCGTTAGGTGCGGTTACCACACCGTTAGATGCGGTTACTACACAGTTAGATGCGGTTGTTGCATACTTAGATGCTGCTCATGTATGAGGTAAGAAGTAGGTGTAAAGTGTTAGGTGTAAAGTAGATAAACCCTAAACATTAAACATTACTCATTACTCATAATTCTCAACTCTTAACTCTCTCCCCCTCTCCCTATCTTTGCAAAAAGCGCCTCCGCATTGAAACATCTTTTGTCCGTTAATAAATATTTTTGGAAATATCGTGTCAGGTTTTTTGTCGGCATGTTGTTCATTATCAGTTCCAACTATTTTGCTGTTCTTGCTCCGCAGATCACTGGCTACATTGTTAACCTTGTGCAGCAGCGGTTGCCAGGGGCAAAACCATCTGCCCTTCGCCTGCAAGATGACCCGGTGGTGGAGTGGTTCATACACATCACCGCACCGCTCAAATCAGGTTTCGGCAGCCTGATAGCTGTTTGCAGCATCACCATTCTTGGCCTTGCTTTGGTGCGGGGCGTACTCATGTTTTTTATGCGGCAGACCATCATTGTCATGAGCCGCCACATTGAGTTTGACCAGAAGAACGAAATCTTTGCCCACTACCAGTTGCTCGATACAAACTTTTACAAAACCCACAGCACCGGCGACATGATGAGCCGCATGACTGAAGACGTGAGCCGTGTGCGCATGTACACCGGCCCTGCCATCATGTACCTCATCAACCTCATTACACTCATTGCATTTTGTGTCATCAACATGGTTCGCAAAGATGCCATGCTTACCTTGTATGTACTGGCGCCATTGCCTTTGCTGGCATTGATTATCTATGTGGTCAACCAGGTCATTTACAAGAAAAGCGAACGCATACAGGCTTTGCTCTCCGACCTTACCACCAATGCACAGGAAAGCTATTCGGGCATTCGTGTCATCAAATCTTTTGTGCAGGAAAAAGCCATGCTCGGCTTCTTTGCCCGCAACAGCGAGGAGTATAAAAAGAATGCAATCGGCCTGGCAAAAGTAGAGTCTATCTACTTTCCCAGCATGGGCCTGATGATTGGCCTGAGTACGCTGATAACCATTTTGATTGGCGGCATCCAGGCACTGCACGATACCTCCAAAGTGGGGCTGATTGTGGAGTTTGTTATTTACATTAACATGCTGCAGTTTCCTGTGAGTGCCATTGGCTGGGTAGCCAGCATGATTCAGCGGGCATCAGCTTCACAGGCCCGGCTCAATGAATTTTTGCACACCACACCCGCCATTGCCGACAAAGGCGATTCGATAGGGCAGGTGAGGGGCGATGTCCATTTTAGCCATGTCAATTTTGTCTATCCGCACACCGGCATTCATGCTATCAAAGACTTTGAACTCACGATTAAAAAAGGAGAAAAAGTATTGATTCTCGGCAGAACGGGTTCGGGCAAAACAACCATTGCGCAACTGCTGCTCCGGTTCTATGAGCCACAGTCCGGCAGCATCACTATTGGCCAACACGACATCAAAAATTATTCGCTGAAAAACCTGCGCCAGCAAATCAGCTACATTCCCCAGGATGTGTTCCTATTCAGCGATACCATAGGCCGCAACATCAGCTTTGGCCTCGACAATGATTCTGTGAAAGAAGAAGTGGAAAAAGCAGCCCGGCAAGCCAGTGTGGACAATGAAATCGCCTATTTTCAACTGGGCTACGACACCCTGGTTGGGGAGCGTGGAGTGACCCTGAGCGGTGGACAGAAACAACGCCTCAGCATTGCCCGTGGCCTCATCAAGCAGCCCGAAATTGTTGTCTTCGACGACTGCCTCAGCGCAGTGGACACCGCCACAGAAAACACCATCATCCGAAACCTCTACGACTATCTTGAAGATAAGACCGCCATCATCATCACCCACCGCATTTTCACCCTGCTTCGCTTCGATAAAATCGTGGTCATAGACGAGGGAACAATCGCCGAACAAGGCACCCATGAAGAACTGGTAGCAAAGAAAGGATACTACTATGACTTGTACCAAATGCAGAGTGTGGCTGTGGTGTAGTCTTCATTATTTAAATTGGTTCTTAGCTGTTTGGAGTTTGGTGTTGTTTGTTGTCTGTTTTTGATGAATGATTTCTACTTACTAATCTTAATTGTATATTGAACTGCAATGTCATTAACTCAACAAACGGTGGAAGAAACAAAACATGGAAAAAGCTGAATAAAGAACTTAAAAGTAAAAGTGAGTGACACAACCAAAGCTGAAAAAAGAACAATTGTTCGTCCCCCAAAAGCCTAAGTTAATAACATTGTATTGAACAGTTTATTTTTTGAAGAAAACTTTACTTTTACAGTATGAAATTTGTTGACGTAAAAAATGACGTTGCTTTCCGGAAAATATTTGGAAATGAAAATAGAAAAGAGGTATTAATTTCTTTTTTGAATGCGGTCTTAATGATGGGAGCAGAACACCTGATTGTGGATGTTGAAATATTAAGCCCTTATCAATTGCCTGAGCTTGCAACCGGAAAGGTAACAATTGTAGACATAAAGGCTAAAGATCAGACAGGGAAAAGTTATATCGTAGAAATGCAGGTAGCCCATGTGGAAGGGTTTGACAAACGGGTTTTGTATTACGCCTCAAAAAGCTATTCATCGCAGATAGACCGGGGCGAATTGTACAGCAAACTTAATCCTGTGTTTTTCATTGGAATATTGAGTTTTGAAGTTACCCAAAATCCATATTTCATCAGCCGTCACAAAATAACAGATGTGGAAACAGGCGAAAACCTGTTGAAAGACATTGAGTTTAATTTCATTGAACTACCAAAATTCAATAAACAGGAAAGTGAACTTTCGACCATCATAGACCAATGGGTTTATTTTATAAAAAATGCGAAAAACCTTGAAGTCATTCCCGAAAGTGTGCAAGATGAAGGTTTGAAAAAGGCATACAAAGATGCCGACATGCACAACTGGACTAAACAGGAGTTGGAGGCTTATGACAAAATATTCATGAGGGAGCAGGATGACAGAGGCAGGATTACTTTTGCAGTAAAAAAAGCGGTAAAAGAAGCTGTAAAAGACGACCGTCGTCAAATTGCTATCAACTTCTTGAAATTAGGATTATCTGTAGAAGACACTGCAAAAGGAACAGGACTCACCATTGATGAAGTACAAAAACTTTATGATGCTGCAAAATGAAAATCATTATCCTTTCACCTCCCAATCGTTGCTAACAAAGCTCAGTTGCTTAATGAGTTCGTAGGGCAGATGCGGCAGCTTTTTTCTTTCAATTAAATAAGTGGACAAACCCGACAGGTCTTTGAACACATAATGCTTGTTCAGCGCACCTTCCAGGTAGCCACTGCCCGATGTGTTGCCGGTGCCCACCCTCATTCCAATCATACGCCGAACCATGATGAAATGTTTATGCCGCCAATTGCTCATGGCATGGTCTATTTCTATCAGCGCATCCAGTATTTGGTAGGAAGTTTGAAACATGGGAAAATCCCTGTAAAGCATGATGAACAATGCCGACCGCATGGCCGCCGGCGACAGGTCGCTGCGGAGAATTTTCAACTGCTCCGGCGAAGCATTTTCAATGGATTTTTCAAAGAAAACATACTCAAAGTCGGGCAGTTTATTTTTCTCTCTTTCCACCAGTCCTTCTTCATAGATGCTGTGGTAGGTGTGCCAAAAAGGGTGCTGGCTGATGTCGTCTTTATCAGCAGTGAACAAAGGCCAGTATTCGGGTTTAAAGAAAGGCATTCTTTCCAGCCATCGGTTGATTTGCTGAAGGAGTGTGAGCTCATTTTCTACTTGGTTAATGGCTTGATAATCACCTGCGGTAAAGCCCCCTGCATTGGTTCGCTTGTAGTACGCGGCTTCGTGGCGTTTCTCCAGTTGCAGGCCCAACCGGGCCTCAATGAGCCTGAATTGCAGGCTTTGAAAACCAGACGAAGGAGCCAGCAGATTTCTAAATTCCAAAAAATCAAGCGGTGTCATGGTGTCCAGGATGGTCACCTGCTGGTTGAGCAATTCATTGATTTGGATAATCCGGTGAAGGCGGTGGCGAACAAGGTTGAGGTCTTCGGAATTGTCATTGATGTGTTCCTGGTTAAAAACCTGCATCACATAGTCCAGTTCAAACAAAATTTGTTTAAACCA
Organism: Segetibacter sp.; assembly: GCA_043733905.1. Taxonomy (GTDB): domain Bacteria; phylum Bacteroidota; class Bacteroidia; order Chitinophagales; family Chitinophagaceae; genus Segetibacter. Next base: position 2,497 of record JAYTGA010000172.1, on the reverse strand, counting down.
AAGTTCCGTAGCCTGGTGAATAATGATGAACAGCATCTCATCGTGGGCTGGTGTATTACCTTCTTCACAGCTTGCGGGTTTTTGGCTGTTAAGTATGCTGTTTAGCGACAAATAATCGCTGTAGTACATTGTTTTGTCGTCCATGAAAATCGTTGTTTTTTTAGAAATCAGTAATCAGTAAAGGTAAACAGTGATCAGTAAAATAGTAAACTGTCATTGCTTGAAAATGTAAAGTAGCAAAACATAGACAATGACAAACCCGCCTACGGACGGGCAGGCAACAAACCATAAACGAGAAACCAATTAACCAGTTACCCAATAAACGAATTAACGAATAAACCAATTAACCTTTCTTCTTCAACCTCTCTTTAAACACCTTTTGAAACTTGTCCACTTTTGGTTGAATCACATAGCGGCAATAGAGCTGATCGGGGTTGGTGTTGTAATAGTTTTGATGATAGCTTTCTGCTGAATAAAATTTTTTGAAATGCTCTATTGCTGTCACAATTGGTTTGCTCCAGGCACCTGATTTGTCCAGTTCTTCTTTGTATTGTTCCGCCAGTTTCTTCTGCTGATTGTTGTGGTAAAAAATAACACTTCTATATTGAGGTCCATGATCATTGCCTTGCTGGTCAACCGTCGTTGGGTCATGGGTTTTCCAGAATATTTCAAGCAGTTCATCGTAGGTTATTTTAGCGGGGTCGTATACCACCTGTATCACTTCCACATGGCCGCTTGTTTTGCTGCAAACCTGCTCGTAGGTGGGGTTTGCGATGTGTCCGCCGCTGTAGCCGCTGGTCACTTTCAGCACACCATCCAGTTGCTGAAAGAGGACTTCCACACACCAAAAACACCCTGCGCCAAATGTGGCAGTATCTGTATTTGTTGTCATAATTTTTCGATTTGAAACGCTGAGAGTGGTTAAAGAAGATGGTTGTTGCTGCGCACAGGAAACCATTGCAAAAGCTGCAAAAAAGCGACCGAACAGTGATAAGCGCATTTGTAAAAAACTTCCAATCATCTACATCAAATATTTACCTGGAAACTGAACTGTAAAAATATATAAATGATTACGAAAGAAAAGGGCTGCAAAAAGATATTAACAGTTATATCATTAGTATTTAACATCAGGTTTTGCTTTGGTTCACATTGATTTTTGAAAACTGAGGATAGAAAAAATTGGCTTTTATCCAAAATCAATCTCCGTGTTATCACCAATATTTAAACTCCTGCTTAGCCCTTTTACCGAAGCATCGCTACCAATGAGTGAATCTTTTAGAACCACATCAAAAAGTGAGGTAAATGAGCCAATGATGCTTTCACGGATGATGGACTGCTTCACACTGGTATTGGCACCTATGCTCACATGAGGGCCAATAATGGAATCGCTGATGTCGCAGTTTGGACCAATACTAACCGGAGGTACAATAATGGTTCGTTTATAGTTGTGTTCGGTGCAATTTTCGTTGCCTTTTACATTGCCACCAAGTTGCTTTAGCAGGGTTGAATTGTTTTGCAAAAGGGTTTCTTTTTTTCCACAGTCAAACCAGTTTTTTACCTTAAAGGATTTGATCCTCGTGCCCCGCTGAAGCATGCAATCTATGGCATCTGTCAGGCTAAATTGTCCATCCGTTTTAATGTTTTCCTGGAAAATGTGGTGGAGACAACCAAATAAAAATTCTGTTTCTTTTATCTTGTAAAGCCCTACCAATGCCTTGTTGCTTTTAGGGATGTCGGGCTTTTCCACTACTTTTTCTATAAAGCCGTCCTTATCCATTTCAGCTACACCAAAGTTTTGCGGATCATCTACTTTTTCCACCCCCAACATGCTGAACGGGCTGTTGATGACTTCCTTAACGTCATAGTCGCAAATGGTGTCGCCGAGGGTCACAAATACTTCATCGCTGCCAACAATGTTGCGGGTCAGGTCAACGGCGTGTCCGGTGCCCTGCCGCTCGTTTTGCTGCACAAAGTGGCAAATGAGGTGTGGGTAAGTCAAGGTCACATAATCCCTTATTTTTTCGCCCATGTAGCCGATAATGAAGATAAATTCTTTGATGCCACCAGCCTCATGCAACTGATCTACAATAAAGCTCAGAATGGTTTTGCCTGCAATGGGAATGAGTGCTTTGGGTTGGGTATAAGTGTGTGGCCTTAGTTTGGCACCAACGCCAGCCACTAATATTATTGCTTTCATGTATTGACTTTAAAAACGGATGAGACACCTTTTTTTAACGATCCAAAATGCTTTATGTTTTGCAATCCGGAAATATTTCAGAGTCTCATCGGGAGGGTGAAATTAGCAATTTTTTATTTTGGGATAAATTTCCTGCTCGTTTTGGGTTTAAAATTTAGAATCATAGACCACAGATCAGTTTTCCGAATACTTCCAGGCATTTATGCAATCCTAAACTTCTGTTACTTATTTTTGTTTAAAGAAAACTGAAATGCAAAGAGATACCATCATTTTTGACCTGATTGATAAAGAACTGCAACG
>JAYTGA010000171.1:0-7044 GCA_043733905.1 Segetibacter sp. | reverse complement strand
TAACGATGTGCTATTATGCAGTAGCAAGAGTTCGGACACGGACACCAATGTGACAAGAGTCGCTGTCGGTCATTATTGTTACCCAATTTCCGCCACAGGTGGAGAGAAGCGTTAAGAAGCGTCGGACTAAGCCATAGTAGTGATGAAGTCTTTTTGCCAGTGTCGGTATTCCAAATTCCTTTCTAATCTATTAAATCAGGTTGAAAAACCCCAGCCCAATTTACAGTAGCACAAAGGCAAAATCAGGGAATAACCCCGGACATGCGCAGTATTCATAACCACCTGCAATAAAAATCATTAAAAATATCAATCCCCATCAACCCTTACAACCGCACTCTTCCACACAAACCCAATTTCATTCAGTTTCACAATACGGTCTTGTGGTAGTTTGTACTTTATCAGTCCGCTTTGCGCCGTTTTTTGAGCAAGGCACCATTTGCCAAGGACTGATTTAAAGAGTGGCCACCTGTGTGGGTTCTGTATTCTGTAGGCAATCAGTTCCCGGTAGCGCATGTTCCAATTTTCTTCTAACTGTTGCCGCATTTCTGCTCTTGTCCTGTGAGGCTTGGCAATGGCAATGCGTGGCGGCAGCAATGCAAAATCAACACCTATATTGGCCAGTTGTTTATATTTTGAAGCTGGTAATTTGTGTTGGCGACCTGATTTTTTATTGAAATTTAGCCAAACGTAAAGATACTTGTCATCCTCTTTTGTGGGTAAGCGTTGGTTTATTTCCACAAACTTTTTCAGCACTTCATATATTTCGTGCCACTTTTTTCTAAATGTCAGCTTTGCTATTCCCAGCGAATCAAAAAGATCTTTTTGCTCCGGTGTAAAAGATGGGTAAGCTTTCACCATTTCCCGGTATCTGATATATTTACCCCATTCGTACCTTTTAGGCACCTCACCATTGTGCAGGGCAACATGCTCCTTTATTTCTTCAAAACGAAATTGCCATATTGCTGCTTTTTTCTCTTCTTTTGTCAAATGCAGCGGACGCATTATTTCTTTCAACTGCTTTTTCCATTCTACCGGCAATAATTCATTTTTTTTCTGGAAAATGAGTAGCTGGTACCAGTCTGCCAGTTGCCTGTCATGCGCATCTGCACAGTCTTGTTCCGGCATTTTGCCTTTGTGCTGCTTTCTATACTGCAGCAGCGCTTCATTATGGTTGCTCCACAGGGTTCTTATTTGTTCACTCATAGGTTGGCCAGCGGGTGTCAGTTGCAGCACAGTTTCCCATTTTTTTAGTCGGCTCGCTTTTATTTTGTTTAGTTTGTACAATTCAATTTGTCGTCTCACCCAGTTCGCCATAGGCTCTGTCAATTGATTGATGCCACCATTGTTTACAAGCATTACGGCAAGCATGTCCATCCATTTGTGCCATCTCAATTCACCTTTGCCCGGTTCCGCCGCAATGCTTTTACGGTTTGCCAATATCACATCGCTGTCAAGATCACCTTCAGGCACCTGCCCATCGTGGTCAGCCAGCCATTTTTCTATTTTTTCGCTGTAATAATTATTTAGTTTACCCTCGGCATAAAGTCGGACCAGGAAGCCAAGGTTTTTTTTATCTGAATAACTTAAGTGGATAATGTTACTTTGTCTTTTCTTTTCATTTTTTAAGCGTTGGTCCACATGCAGTTCCACAGTTTGTCCGGTCTGTTGTTTAGCTTCTTCTTTTAAGTGTTTTTTAGCACCATTCATCTTTATTAATTGATTTGATGGCCGTGGAAATTTTTCATGTTTTACATCCCATACAAACCCGCATTCATTCAGTTGGTTTTCAAATAAAAGATAGAGTACACCTCTTACTTTTTTTGACCTAATGAGTCGAACCCACTGGCATAGACTACTATTCTCAGACCAACGAGGATAGTGATTTCTTGCTTTTAAAAACTTGTTTAACCGTTTTAAATTCTCAAGAAAAATTTTGGTTTGAAGTGGAGTCGGTTCATCTGCTTCCACAGCAGGCCCGGTATCTTGCACATTTATTACAGTGTTTACCCGGCGCAGGGTTTGCTCCGCAAAGTCGCCTGATACCTGCATTTTAGAGTCATACAATGTTTCAGCAAATTGTGTTTGCATAAATTATTTTTTTGTCAATAAGACCACTGAAACGATTAAAGAAAATAAATTATTGTGTGTGGACAATTTTTTTTTACAAAAAAAGAAAGTTGGATAGAAGACAACCAACAACCACAAGTAAAACCACTGTTTGTCCATCTGGGGTCTTCTCTCAAAGCCAAGTGCGCAAGCCAGAGACCCCGGCTCGGGTAACTGCTATTAAAAAAGGTTTCCGCTTCAGTTTTTCTCAGCCCCCAGTATCAGCCCACACAACAACAAACCATATCCAACAAACCACAGCTTCTGCCCATGTTGGTGTTCCAAATTTCAACCTGATAGCATCGCCGTTGCAGGGTGTTATCACCTGCAACTGTGATGCGGGCATTTAGTCAGTATTTCTAAAGTTTAAAAGCATTTTTTTTTGATTTAAGTTTAGCGCAACTTAAATCTACATATAAAAAGCAGGTTTACGACTGGTAAATTAAAACGTTTTTTAGATTCATTTTTTTCTCTGCCCCAGTATCACCCATATACCAACAAATCACATCCAACAAGCCACAGGTTGAAAACCACATATACAATTTACAGTAGTACAAAAGCCAAATCAAGGAACAATGCCGGCCATGCAAAGCATGCATGAACACCCCTTCACTACAGATTCCGTGAATAAATAGGCTGTTTTATTTCCGGCAGCCTTTTATTGTTACTTTCTTGGGCAATCAAAAAAGTAAATAAAAAGTGTACAACAAACCACAGATTCTTTTTATCCTAAACTGGTGGTGCAAGTTTCCACCTGAGAGTATTGCCGTTAGGAGCATCTATCCCTCAAAAGCAGCTCATTTTCCCTATTTCCCAAAAAAAACTAACATACAAACCATAAAACAACCCCCAAATCCCCCAAAAACACCCCCCAACCCCCCGCCAAAACAACCCACCAAAATAACACGCAATTATAAATAATTGATTTTCAAAAACAAAAAATCAAATTGATTTTAGTAGTCCGTTCCGACCTTTTATTAGTTGCTTCCGACCTTTCAGAAGTTGCTTCCTGCCTTTCAGAAGTTGCTTCCGACCTTTCAGAAGTTGCTTCCTGCCTTTCAGAAGTTGCTTCCGACCTTTCAGAAGTTGCTTCCGGCCCTTCAGCAGTTGCTTCCGGCCTTTTAGAAGTTGCTTCCGGCCTTTCAGTAGTTGCTTACGACCCTTTAGCAGTCCGTTCCGACCCTTTAGCAAATAAGCGGAAAAAACAAAAATCGGCGTAGCCCCAATTTTCAGTGGTATGAAAATAATATTCCTAAAGGCAAAATGATCAAAATAAAAGTAATCATTCAATCACTCCGCTTTTAAACAGAGCAATAAAGTAAAATATTAGATAAGGAAGAAATTCGAAAAACTATATCCAACAAATTACAGGTTGAAAAACCCCTGTACAATTTACACCGTGTCCGCCGGGGCGGAGTAGTACAAAAGTCAAATCAAGGAACAATGCAAGGAATGGGCTGTTATCATTCCTTGCTTGAATTTTCTTTGGTTACTTTCTTTGTTTCAAGACAAAGAAAGCAACATACCAGGTGTACAACAAACCACAAGTTGCAGTGGTTTTTCAATCTGTGTTTTGTTGTACACTCGACTTTCTACCGGACTCAGTCATGTTTTTTATAAAAAAAAATTGAAGTGATCCTGCGAACCACTTCAATATAGCGGGGGTGTATGACAAAAATGATTATGGTTTGATATAGCCAAATAGCCCATGCTCTTCTTCAGCAGGACCAGCGGTAAAGAATAGCTGGTTTTGGTCGCCTGCAGGAATGCCGTTTTCAGGAAAAGTCAATGCCCACAAACCGTCAATAGTAATAGGCGTTCCGCTGTGCGTTAGTTGTGTTTTGTAGCTGCCATCGGCATTGAAAACATTAATGCGACCATCTCCAAAGTTTCCAACCAGTATAGCGCCGGTGCCCTGTCCAAATCCATCCGGCGCATCCACTACAGCCCACGGTGAATTGAGCGTGCCCTGCGATGCAAAGCGCTTTACAAACACACCTGCCGTGGTGAATACATCAATGTAGCCATGCCCGGCCCCCTTCTCATCATCTTGAAAGTCGGGAGCTAAGGGCTTGGCATAGGTTACATACAGCATCCCGCCAATATTGTAAACATTAAAGGGGGAATAATCCGCAGGAATAGAAGGATCCACAAATGGCTTGGTAGTTATGTAGTTGAAATTGCTGTCGAATACGTCAATCTTTTTTCCTTTGAAATTGGCGAGATAAAGAAAGTCAGCGCCACCATCGGTGCCCATTGCTATCCCTTTATAAACCGCATTTGAAGCCGAACGGTCTGCAACTGTTATAGCTGCGGTGCCTGAACTCCATGCTACAACGGTGCCATCTTCACCGGCATAAATAAACTTGCTTTTCTGGCTGTTGGATGGAATCACAAAGCTCGATGCCGTGCTGTTGTACACAACTCCTGTCGGCGCTCCGCCGGGGATAGTAACAGCAGCAAGAAGCTGCGCACCATTGCGGTCATAAATAGTGGTTGAGCCGGTGTGATTGGCTGATATCCACAAAGCGCCAGTAGCGCCTATGGCAATGCCCCATGGATTTTTAAGCATTATATCAACACGGGTTGCACCATAGCCAGCGGTATCGGAAACCAAATTGACCTGGGTGTAGCCTACAGGTGTTGTAGTAGTAGTATCATCCTTATTACATCCGCTAAAAATGGCAGCAAAGCCAATTGCAATGGCAACAGTCTTCATAAAATTGGTGGTTAACATTTGGTGGAGTTTTAAATGAACAATAAGATGCGCTTACCCCTAATCGTAACTTCTGGTCAATTGGTTGCTTTACACCAATTTGTTTTTTTGGTTTGGATTAAAAGACAAGACAAGGCTTGATTTTTAAAGTAATTAATTTTACAAACGCAGGCAACCCAATCACTCACATTTACGATTACATAAAATACCAAATTACCACGTGCAGTCTTCAGAAGAATTATCAGGGCACATACAAGCATGTATGCTTAACAGCAGGGAGAGCCAGAAAGTAATCTATAGCTCTTTCTATGGCTATGCTATGTCTGTATGCTGCCGCTATACCAACTGCCATGAAGATGCAATTGAAATACTGAACGACGGTTTTATGAAGGTGTTTACAAGCCTGCGGGTTTTTAAGCCTTGCTATGATGATGTGGTGAACTCATTCAAGGGGTGGCTTAGAAAAATAATGATCTATACCGCCATTGACCATTGCCGAAAACATACAAACGGCACACACATACTGCCTTTAAATGAAAGCATCATTGACCTTCCAATTGTTTATGGAAATGTGCTGGATAAAATATCCTACGACGAAATCATTAAAGCGGTGCAGGATTTATCTCCCGCATACCGAACAGTTTTCAACCTGTACGTGATAGAGGGCTTTAGCCACGAAGAGATAAGTGAAGCGCTTGGAATAAGCGAGGGCACATCGAAGTCTAATTTATTCAAAGCCAAAAGGCATTTGCAAAAAAAATTGAATCATCAGTTTAGAAACAACCCTGTCAGAAATGCAATTTGACGACCTCGATAAAAAAATTCAGGAAGCGGCAGAGCGCTTTCATCCTGTTTACGATGAGCGGGCATGGAACAATATGGAAAGTATGCTGGACAAACGTCTTCCTCTTAAAGAAAAAAAGAAACGTGCTTTATGGCTGACTTTTCTTTTGCTACTTGTTACCGGCATTGCTCTGCTCCTTTGGATAATGCCGCAGAATAAGCCTGCTGCGCCTTCTGCTGATAACGATAAAATATCCCTGCCCGGTGAGGCTGTTGCTGCGTCCGGACAAACAATAACTGTTCGACCTGTTGACGACAAAAAGACCACACCCGCAAAGCCTGTTGTGAATGCTGAAATGCGGGAAGTATCTGCTACAGGTGTTAGTATAACGCACCATGAATTTACCCGTCATTTGGTAAAACATAGCTCCGGTATCCGCAATCATTTGCAGGCGGCAAACCTGCAAAGCAGCCAACCCAATAGCAGTCTGTCGCAGAATTACAATATTGAAGTACCAACTACGCTTTGCAAAAACCAGGCACAAGCTTTAGCAAATAATGAGCAGGCAATCACTCCACTAAAGCAGTCAACTTCAAACTATGCTCCATCAGTTGTAAAAGCTGAAAACAATACTCCGGCGAAAGTTGATAACGGGTTGAAGCCAGTGATTAAAAAGCAAAGCAGCTTCCTTAGAAAGCTCTCTTTTAATCTTTCTGCGGGAGCGGATGTAAGTGCCGTTGCTATAAATAATATTGGCAAAGCAAACATTGTTTATGGTGCAGGCTTAGGCTACAGCTTTTTACAAAAATGGAAGTTGCGCACAGGCTTGTCTGTTGTCAAAAAAATCTATGCATCTGATGCAAAGGATTATCATCCACCAGCAAAGTTCTGGACATCGTATCCCAATCTCGAAGAAGTAAGCGCTGATTGCAAAGTCCTTGAGGTGCCGCTTGTGGTGGATTATACGTTCAAAACCGCAAAAGCGCACAGCTATTTTGCTTCTGCGGGCTTTAGTTCTTATTTTATGAAGAAAGAAACCTACCACTACTTTTCTGAAGCATCTGCCCCAAATTATCAGGTTAAAACCATGAGCATCAGCAATGCTAATAAACACTACTTTTCTTCCTTCCGCCTTGCTGCAGGCTACGAAAGAAAATTCTCCGGAAAAATATCTTTTATAGCTGAACCTTATCTAAATCTTCCGCTAAGTGGGGTGGGTTATGGTAAGGTAATGTTGAAAAGTGCAGGGGTTTTGTTTACCGTGAGTGTTAAGCCATAAAAAAAATATACAGTCCATTTTGTCAAAGTGATATTAAACCCCGTTAGTTCCGCCTGTGTTGGGTGTGTCACGAATGAAGAGGAACTAAAATTTCTTTTCAATGTTGTATAGAAGATGGTAGTAGGTCTACCGCATACGTTGTACAGACGGGGTATGCAA
>JAYTGA010000170.1:0-2898 GCA_043733905.1 Segetibacter sp. | reverse complement strand
AACTTTTATTATACCACAAGTTGGAATAATAAAGTCATTGAATATTTCTGTTGCCTGTGCAGTTACTCTGTATGAAGCATTCAGGCAAAAACAAATTACCGGGCATTATGATGAACCAAGATTTGGTGAAGAACAATTGAGAAGTTTGAAGGAGGAGTGGGGACTGGGATCAACAGAGCAATAACTTATCTTTAGAAGAACTAACTTTTTAAAGTGAAACATGAAAATTCATTCAAACAACAATTCTCTTCGTGGAGAAGTAAAGTTGTTAAACATAATAAAGTTGATTGGACCGAGCAGCTGCATATTTTAAATGATGTTGCTGACCTGATAACCCCACAACTTTCTATTGAAGAAATTACTGCTGCTATTTATGAAAACGTGAACCACCTTATGGATGCATACCAGTTTTCTGTTGGAATTTATGATGAACAGGAAGGTACTATTTTGTATAGAGGAATGGTTGAAGATGGAAAAAGAATCCCGGATTTTGTTGTTGATGCAATTGATGAAAAACGTTTGGCCTCATGGTGCATACGTAATGAGCAGGATATTTTTATGAATGATCTTGAAAAGGAAGTAACTAAATACGTTGCACAAAAACCTGTACCCATTGCAGGTTCTGATCCTAAAGCAGCCTTATATACTCCGTTAAAACTAAATGATAAAGTTGTTGGATTAATTGTAGTGCGAACTATTCATAAAAATGTTTACCAGCAACATCACCTGTATATTTTAAAAACGGTTGGCAATTTTGTAGTGCGTGCATTAGAGCTTGCTAAGATGCAGGCAAAGCCTTTTGTAAAAACAGAAGGTTCACAAAAAGAATGGCGCTGGTGCAATCCTGAAAAGTTACCTGCTAAATCAAAAAAGGCATTGCAACAATTAACTGAGCGTGAAAAAGAAGTGCTGTTCCTGTTGGTTACGGGATTGCCTAATAAAATAATTGCTGAAAAACTTTTTGTATCTGCCGGCACCATTAAAACACATACGCTCAACATTTATCAGAAACTGGATGTAGCCAATCGAACTGCCGCTATTTTAAAAGCGTTAGAATGGGGATGGGTTTTATAAATCTACCATTTGGTAGAAGCGAACAGCAGTAATGTAATGTAGGTTTGATAAAATTTATTTTATGCAACAAGAAATTATGCAGGCTGCTGTCTGCCAAAAGCCAACGTTGGAAAATTCTGTTCATTACATTGCACACACCTTTTCTTTTTTAGCAACAGGTGAGGATACTGATAATGCATTTGCGCTTATCCATTGCAACTTTCGTAAAGGATTTATGGCCCCGCCACATTATCATAAACTTGAAGATGAATCTTTTTATATTCTTGAAGGTGAGATAGATTTTCATGTAGGGGATAAAAAATTTACTGCAGGCGCAGGCGAGTTTGTGGTACTTCCTAAAAATATCCCACATCATTTTAACCTTATAAGTGACACTGCAAAAGCATTGTTGCTGATTACACCTGCGGGGTTTGAAACTTTCTTTAAAGAATTTGGAAGACCTGCACAAACTTTAGACCTGCCGCCAATACCAACAGAAAACCCACGGAAAGAAATGTTTGAAGCGATGCACAACAGGATGCTTGAATTAGGAAATGTGTTTGTTCCGGATTTTTAATGATAAAAAGTAAAAAGTCATTTATTATTTTTAATTTGGTATTCTAAAATCAATCAGTATGAACCCAAATAAAGCATTATGGGAAAAAGGTGACTTCACTAAAATTGCCGAAACGATGCGAAAAAGTGGTGAGGCCCTGGTAGCCAAACTTGGTATCACTAAAGATCTTAAAGTACTTGATCTTGGTTGTGGCAATGGCACAACGGCAATTCCTGAAGCAAAACTTGGCGCTGACGTTTTAGGTGTTGATATAGCAACAAACCTGGTAGAAGCAGGAAACATAAGGGTAAAAAAGGAAGGACTTACCAATATAACTTTCCAGGAAGGTGATGCAACTGACCTGCATCAATTGAAGGATGAGAGCTTTGATCTTGTAGTAAGCATCTTTGGTGCTATGTTTGCACCAAAGCCATTTGATGTAGCAAAAGAAATGGTTCGTGTTACGAAGCCGGGTGGCAGAATAGTAATGGGTAACTGGATACCTGGAGATCCCACATTGGTAGCACAAATATTAAAGATCAGCTCTGCATATACGCCGCCACCGCCGGAAGGCTTTATCAGCCCGATGTTATGGGGTGTAGAGGAAAATGTTATAGAACGTTTTACAAGTGTCGGCATACCAAAAGAAAATATATCCTTCGTTAAGGATACTTTTATTTTCGATGCTCCTTATTCGCCAACAGAATTTGTGAATGCATTTAAAACTTATTATGGCCCAACAATGAATGCTTTTGAAGCCGCTGAAAAAAATGATAAGGCTATGGATCTGCAGCGTGAATTAGAAGCTTTGTTTAACAGTCAAAACACAAGCACTACAGAAAATACTACTTCAATACCGGCAACATTTTTAAGGGTAAAGGTAGTGCGCTAAATTAAAAGACCGATCTATTTAATAACTCAAGGTTAAGAAAGAAAAAGCAAGTATCGCAAAGAAGACGAAGTAAAAACGCAAAATTTGCAAAGAAATACTTTGTGCCCTTTGCGAAAATCTTAGCGCTCTTTGCGATATTTTTTTTGCAAACTTTTTTTTGCGGCAGGCCTGGGAAGTATAGATTATGGAGAATGTCCTGAGTTACAAACTCAGGACAGCGGTGAGAAAATTATTGTTTAAGTCCTCGTTACAAACGAGGACTAGTTGCAGGGACTAGCGAAGCTCGCCGAGAATATACTTTCTCCGCCGTTGTTGGTGTTTAAATAGCCTTGTGCGTAAGGTGCACCAACAACAGAATAAACTTACAAATAAATATGTGGATTAGATCGTTGGTTTC
>JAYTGA010000169.1:0-6347 GCA_043733905.1 Segetibacter sp. | reverse complement strand
GGTACACTCGATTGAGCATCTATGATTTTACCTTTTACAAGCCCTTTTTGAGCCTGTAAAAAGGTAAAATTTAAAAATAATAGTGCGAAAACTATCGATAGTTTCCTTGCAAAGCCTTTCATTTTGTTTGATTTTTTTAATATTAATTGGTCAAAAATTTCATGCTTTGGAGGATTATCACAAATATCCTTTTTATTTTTTACACGCTTTAAAATGATAGTGTTTTTTTATCTTCTAAAATCGGCTGTATTGTTTTTAATTTCTTTGTTTTTCCACAAATAATAAATAACAGGATAGACTAAGAGCTCGAGCAATACGCTTGTCACAACTCCGCCAACCATTGGGGCAGCAATGCGTTTCATTACATCTGCTCCTGTGCCTGTGCTCCAAAGAATGGGAACTAAGCCTGCAATAATGGCTGTGGCTGTCATTATTTTAGGTCGAATGCGTTTTACAGCCCCGTGATGAATAGCTTCCATAAGGTTCTCTTTTGTGAGCATTTGCCCCTTATTTTTCATTTCATCATAAGCTAAATCCAAATAGAGAAGCATTACAACGCCTGTTTCAGCATCTAATCCCGCTAATGCAATGATGCCTACCCAAACGGCAACGCTTAAATTGTAACCCAAAAAATACAACAGCCAAAACGCACCGACCAAAGAAAAAGGAACAGCAAGGAATATAATAGCAACTTTTATAAATGAGCGTGTATTGAGATAAAGGATGACGAAAATGATGAGCAATGTAAGTGGAATAATCCACATGAGCCGTTCTTTGGCACGTTGCATGGATTCAAATTGCCCACTCCACGAGAGCGTGTAACTTGGCGGGAGTTTGAAATTTTCACTCACAATTTTTTGCGCCTTTGGTATGTATGTGCCGAGGTCTGTTCCACGCACATCTACAAACACCCAAACCTGCGGACGACTGTCTTCGCTGCGAATGAGCATCGGTCCTTTATGAATCTCAAAAGTTGCCAATTGACCTAAAGGAATTTGCATTCCCATGGGTGCAGATACCAAAACACGTTTCAAACTTTCCAAGTTGTCGCGCAATTCACGTGGGTAGCGAATGGAAATAGGATAACGCTCTAAACCTTCCACCGTGTTTGAAACATCCATCCCGCCAATGGCTGTTTGGATGACGTCTTGCACATCGGTAATCGTAATGCCATAACGGGCGGCGGCTTCGCGGTTAATCGTGAAGTCAATATAATTTCCACCAAGTACCCTTTCAGCATAGGCAGATGTTGTGCCTGGCACAGTCCGCATAATGTTTTCAATCTGTTTTCCCAAACTGTCAAGTACTTCGAGGTTTGCCCCACCAATTTTTATTCCCACCGGGGTTTTGATACCCGTGCTCAACATATCAATACGGTTTTTGATGGGCATAGTCCAAACATTTGTCAAGCCCGGAATTTGTAATGCCCTGTCCATTTCCTGAATGAGTTTATCGGGTGTCATACCTACTCGCCACTCGCTTTCAGGTTTTAGCATGACGGTGGTTTCGACCATATCAAGCGGGGCAGGGTCTGTGGACGTTTCTGCCCTGCCCATTTTGCCAAAAACAGTGGCAACTTCGGGAAATGTGCGAATTATTTTATCGGTTTGTTGTAAAACTTCTTTTGCTTTTGTAATTGAAATTCCCGGAAAACTGGAAGGCATATACAACAAATCACCTTCCCATAAAGGCGGCATGAATTCAGATCCCAATTTGCTATAAGGAAAATAAGTCGCTGCTAGTAAAAGCACAGCAACAAACAAGACCGTTTTCTTGAACCGCAGAACCAAATTCAAAACGGGATGATACAAGGCTATCATTAGGCGATTGACAGGATTTTTTTCTTCTTTCGGGATTTCTCCCCTTATCAATAACCCCATCAGTACAGGCACCAGTGTAATGGAAAGAAAAGCCGCTGCTGCCATGGCGTAGGTTTTGGTGAATGCCAATGGTTTGAACAATCTTCCTTCTTGTTCTTGTAAAGTAAAAATGGGAAAAAAAGAAACTGCAATGACAAGCAATGAAAAGAATAATGTCGGACCAACTTCCACAGCCGATTCTTTGATAATTTGCCAACGGTCTTTGCCACTTCCATGATCATGCTCAATATGCTTATGGGCATTTTCAATCATAATAATAGCACCATCTACCATAGTTCCGATAGCAATGGCAATTCCACCAAGCGACATAATATTGGCATTGATGCCCTGCATCTGCATAATGATAAATGATATAAGAATGGCAATGGGCAGCATGATGATAGCGACCAATCCGCTACGGAAATGAAAAAGAAAAAGCAGACAAACAAACGAAACGATTATTGCTTCTTCTGTCAACTTGTCGCGCAGGGTTGCGACGCTTCTTCCTATTAAATCTGAACGGTCATATACGGTTACGATTTCTACATCGGAGGGCAAGCCAGCTTTGAGTTCAAGCAATTTTTTCTTTACAGCACTTATGGTTGCCGTGGCATTTTCTTTGTCACGCATAACGATGATTCCGCCAACAGTTTCGCCTTTGCCGTTTATTTCTCCTATTCCCCTGCGTGCGGAAGGTTCTATACTGATAGTTGCAATTTGTTGAAGGTAAATGGGTATGCCAAGTGAATCTGTCCGAAGCGGAATTTTGTGGAAGTCGTCCAATGATTTTAAATACCCTTTTCCGCGAATCATGAATTCCATTTCCCCCATTTCGATTGTTTCGCCACCGACATCACTGTTGTTTCTCTTGATAGCTTCTTCTACCTGCATCAAAGAAATGTTGTACGCTTGCATTTTGACAGGGTCAACCGTAATCCGATAATTGCGGACATATCCTCCTATGCTTGCCACTTCTGAAACACCGTCCACACTTGTAAGAGCGTAGCGCATATACCAATCCTGTATGGAGCGCAATTCGCCCAAATCTCTTTTATTGCTTGTAAGTGCGTACTGATATACCCACCCCAAACCTGTTGCATCAGGACCAATAGCAGGCTTAACATTTGCGGGCAATTTATTAGAAGCGTAATTCAGGTATTCCAACACACGGCTTCTTGCCCAGTATAAATCTGTGCCATCTTCAAAAATGATATAAACCATGGAGACACCGAAAAAAGAGTAGCCACGCACCACTTTTGATTTAGGTACAGATACCATGGCTGTTGTAAGGGGGTAGGTTACCTGCTGTTCAACCAGTTCGGCAGCTTGTCCTGGGTATTCTGTATAGACAATTACCTGTACATCGCTCAAATCGGGAATGGCATCAATCTTAATGGATTGAATCGAATAAATCCCTGCACCAATTAGCGCAATCGAAATCAATATCACGAAGAATTTATTGCTAATAGACCATTCAATTATATTTTTCAGCATAAGTTTCTTATTAACATTATAGTCTTTCTCAATTAAGCATCCAGACCTAATAAATTGATGGAAATACTGAGGGGTATGATTATTTTAGAAGATTGCTTTTCAAATTATCACAGCTTAAAGCAAGTTTGACATCTGTCTTATGGTGTTATAAATAAGTCTACTTGCTTACTTTTTCAAGTGCCATTCCACATTTCGGGCATTTACCTTGTTTATTTGATTTTATCTCTGGATGCATCGGACAGGTGAAGAAACTTTTTGTTGCATCTATTTTTTGCATTTGCGTCTTGTCTATACGCTGCGAGTCTTTCATGTTGCTTTTGTCTTTCATTCCTTCCATAGCCGATGTTCCAGCTTTGAGATTGCTTTCTGAATCAAGGAGGAATTGAGATGATGTTACAATCGTGTCGCCAATGCTCAAGCCTGTTTTCACTTCATAATAATTATCAGCCAAGGTACCCAATTGCACTTCTACCGATTTGAATTTTCCATAGCCCAAAGCCAGTACAACTATATTGCGTTTGCCGCTATGAATGACCGATTGTTCGGGAACAGCGATTGCCTTTACAGAAATTGTCGATTGAATATTGACAGTCAGGTACATATCTTTTTTTAGCAACCGATTGGTGTTCGGGACATCTATCCGCACTTTGGCGGTGCGCGTCTGGTCTTGTAGAAAAGGATAAATGTAAGAAACTTTTCCTTGCAACGATTTTCCTGCTTCATAGGGCAAATCAATTGTTGCTTTTTCTCCGACTTTTACCCACGACAGTTCGTTTTCATACACATCAGCATAAACCCACATTTGCGATATATCGGTGAGTTTTAGCAAATTCATACCTGCCTGAATTTGCATACCATCAAAAATATTTTTCTCTACCACCACGCCCGAAAAGGAGGAATAAACGGTCAATGTTTTTTTGATATTCCCTGTTTGCTCCAACTCTTGTATTTGTAGAGGTGAAATATCCCAATACAATAGTTTTTTCTTTGCGCTCTGCATCAAATCATTTGCGCCGATATTTAAAGAAGTATCAATTGCCGATTGCATGGTGTTGTTGTAACGGATAGCCTGTAAATATTCCTGTTGGGCTGCTACTAATTCAGGGCTGTAAATGTCAAATAAGGGTTGCCCTTTTTGAACGGGCTTACCTATGAAGTCCACATATAATTTTTCAATATAGCCCGAAAATTTTGTCGTGATAATGGTTTGCTTCGTTTCAACATAATCTACCCGTCCTGTTGTGCGAATGGTGTGGGTAAGATCTCGTTTCATCACTGCTTCCGTTTTGACACCTATATTTTGAACCATTGTCGGGTCAATCTGTACTACACCTTCTGCTAAGTTTCCTTTGTTTTTGTAAACAGGTGTAAGTGCCATACCGCAAATAGGGCACTCCCCAGGCTTGTCACTCGTAATCTGTGGGTGCATACCACAGTGATAGAAGTCTATATCAGAATCGGCTGACATCATTTTTTCTTTTTCGTTTGGATGATGCAACCATTTTATCCAAAAAAGATAACCAACTATGCCTATTGCAGCAAGAATCAAAATGGAAATAAAAGTTTTTTTCATCTTTCTTGAGTATTTAATTTTTTTCCTGACAGCATTTCCAATTCGGCAATGGCTTTGTAATAATCGGCTATTGCTTGGTAGTATTGCAAACGATAATTGTAGAGCGAAAGAAAATTATCGGTCAAGGTCATAAAATCAATTTTGTTTTGCTGATAACCGATAATGCCTGAATTTAATGTTTCGGTTGATTGAGGAATCAATTGCTTTTTGTAAAGTGCAATCAGTTTTTCGTTTTTGTTTGCCTCAATTATAGCATGATGAACCATTTGTTGAATGTCATTTTGCATAGCCGCTATTTGTGCTTTTGTCTTCTGGATATTGATATTGGACTCAGCAATGAGTGGGTCTTGTTTGTTTTTTGACCAAAATGGAATCGTCACGCCAAACGAAAAACCAATCATATCTAATACCTTTGTGCCGTCGGGATTCAAGGCTTGCCGTTGTCCATACCATAATCCTGCATTGAAATCAGGAATCTTTGAGGTCTTAGCAAGTTCATAAGAGATGCTGTCCTTGCTCAACATCTTTTTTGCCGAAAGCAGTGTCGGGTTATTCAGGTTCACTTCATCCATTAAAGAATCCATTACAAAATCAACTTTGTCAAATTTTATATCAATGGGACTCTGCACCGAATCCATCTTATCTCGATAAAGCAGTCTATTAAAATTAGCAAGCATATCTTCCTGCATACTTATAGCCTTTATTAACTCGCTCTGCATTTTCGTTACTTCCAATTGTGCTTTAAAAACATCCTGTTGTGGAGAAAGACCATTGCTATATCGGGCGTTAACTATACCAATATACTTCTTGAGCGCATCAATACTAATTTGGGTCGTTTCAATGGTCTTGGCTTGTGCGTACAAATTATAATACTGCTGCTTCACTTCCTTAATTAATAAAAGTTGTTGCACCCGTAAATCATATTGGCTTGCTTCAAAATCCTTTTGTGCCACAATGCCTTTTAAAGCATATTTTTTTTTAACGCTAAAATTTTGCTGAATACCGACTTGCTTCATGGTCATCATATCCTCACTAAAACTAAAATTCAAAGGAAGATTCATCACTCCTCCGTAAGCCATTGGGTCATCCCATGCTTGGCTTGATTTTATTTTTTGCTGAAGTGCATCACTTTGAAATTGATAAGCATGTAATACAGGATTATTTTTCAACATTGTATCGATGTATGCCTGCAACGCAGTTTGTGTTTTGATCTGTCTTGGAGACGGTTGCAAAGGCTCTTGTGCTGAAACAATGCTACTTGCCAAAAGTGTAAAGAGGTATAGTATTATTTTTTTCATTTTCCTAATTTTCAACTTTTAACATACTTCACGTGTATCTGCATAGTATTGAGTGTTTTAGGCAATTCAAGTCAAAATTAAATGAATTATAAATTGGTTTATGTTAAACTAATTGTCGTAAAT
>JAYTGA010000168.1:0-5023 GCA_043733905.1 Segetibacter sp. | reverse complement strand
GCACATCTCAATAATGACCCTGCACATTGCAATAATGACCCTGCACATCTCAATAAAGTGCCTACATATTTTTGTCCGCCTGGGATCTCCTGAAAGGAACCCTGCGCTTCTTGGAATATTTAGGTCATCAATTTATTTTAAAGAGTTTTACTGATAGCAGTTACCCGAGCCGGGGTCTCTGGGTTGCACACAAAGCTTGGAAAGAAGATCCCAGCAGGACAAAAAAAACTTTAGCGGCTATAGATAGCATCCCTTAGCATTTTGACTGCGGCTTCGGGGTCGGACACTTCAATGACGAGTTTTGCAAAGTCTTCGTTCGCTAGCTCAACCACAATACAGTTTTCGGCGTTGTGCACATCCCAGAAAACACAACCATCATGCTGAAAGAACGTACCTGCCCTGATAATGTATGGGATGTAGGTCCCTATTCTAAAATCTAACCAATTTGCTGCGGGTTCCGGGTCGGCATACACATCAGTAATGTGCGCAACAGGGATTTCCAAGCTGCTTTTCAGCGACCAAAGCTTATCTAAGCCTCTAATGTCAAAAATAACAACATCATTTTTCAATGAAATATTTACCATAATTCAATTAATTTTTCGGTTGCCTTCATTCGACATGGCACACAACGGGAGTCTGTGAAAAAACTCCCTACTTCAACAAACATACGCACAAAATGTATTAAGAAGAAGTTCTGTTTTATTTAAGCACATGCAATTTATAACAGGCAGCGATTACCCATAAACGCCTTTGCCATGCAAAAACTCCGCTGCCTCACCACTCACAGGCTCTCCTCCTGCCTGCAACCCAAGGCCAACACCCCGACAAATCCATAGCAACCCCCGGCACACGGCTACCAAAGGTTTTGTTCTCCCGCCGAGGCAGTGTTCTTCACCTGCCACAAAGAGCAAAACATGAAAAACTGTTGGTAAAGAGCACCAACCGCAGCAAAAAAGGAAATGAAACAGCGTCCCAACTGCATTATTCATCACCCCCTCCATCTTTCATCGCTGCCTCAATAGCCGCCACATCAATCTTCCCCATCTTCATCATTGCTTCAAATGCCCGTTTGGCGGCTGCTTTGTCTTCGCTTGTTAGCGCATTCATTAGTATTTGCGGGGTAATTTGCCACGATAGGCCCCATTTATCTTTACACCAGCCACACTGGCTTTCGGCACCTCCGTTATTGACGATTGCATTCCAGTATTTGTCTGTCTCGGCCTGGTCTTCTGTCACCACCTGGAACGAGAAAGCCTCACTGTGTTTAAATGTAGGGCCGCCGTTCAGGCCAAGGCAGGCAACACCTAATACCGTAAACTCAACCGTCAATACATCGCCTTCCTTACCATTTGGGTAGTCACCGGGAGCACTATGAACAGCAGTAACGGTGCTATGAGGAAAAGTCCAGGCATAGAAATTGGCAGCTTCTTCGGCTGTGCCATCGTACCACAGGCAGATTACATTTTTAGCCATTGTTTGATTGTTTTTTAGTTAGGTAATATTTCCCAATGTAACGAAAATGTGCCAATGTAGATATTTTTACTCTGTTCTTTGTAGAATGCTTTAGAGCTTTTATCCGGGCAGTATTTCTATTCGGCCATGTAGCTTCAGCCAGGGAATACCCCCTTGCTCTTATGTTAGCGGGATCTTCATTTCTTCGCTATTTTAAATTGAGTAGCGAATTTAAATTTCCACATAGAATACAGGTCTGCGACTGCTACATTAATACGTAAACTGCCTTTCCATTCCCTGCTTAAATTTTCAACATCTATCCCGCAAAAGCGAGGTCATTTCTTTGTTTCCAAGACAAAAAACTAACATGCCAGGTGTAAAACAACCCGAAAATCCCCCAAAAACATCCCCCAACCAACCACCAAAACAAATCAACAAAATAACACCCAATTATTAAACATTGATTTTCAAACACAAAAAATCAAATTCCTTTTAGTAGTTGCTTCCGACCTTTTAGTAGTTGCTTATGACCTTTTAGAAGTTGCTTATGACCCTTTAGAAGTTGCTTATGACCTTTTAGAAGTTGCTTACGACCTTTCAGCATCCATTCCAAGTCTTCACAGTTCCCTCCGGGCTACATTAAAAAGAGTAAGCTTGTAGCACACCTCACACTTCACACCTCACACCTCACACCTCCTCAATCCACACTTAAAAACTTCTTCCTGCTTAATGCCGCAAAAGTTTCTGCATCGGGTGGGGGGTCGGTTTTGTAATATTTTTCACCAGTGAACCGTGTACCTATTACAGGGTAGCGCCGGTTTATTTTTGGGTTTTCAGCAAGTTCCTTTTGCAATATTTGCCAGCTATCGTCGGGTATTACTTTCATGTCTTTGTAAAAATCAAGCATGACTGCAAAGGGGATCAACCCCAGCATCACTTCCACATGGTCGCCTGTTCGCCGGCTTTTTTTAGCATTTTCCATTACCATGTTGTTGTCAATTGTTTCCTGTGCGCTTTGATTGTGCATTTGCACATGGGCAAAGTAGTTGTTTACCATCTCCGTCTCATTCTCAATACTTGTTTTTATCCATTGGGAAGCTGCAGTGCGCCATGGGTCTAACCCGGTTTTCATTGTGCGATTGGCCAGAATTATCTCATCAAGCGATAGTTTGGTCGTATTGGGTATGCTGAAACAGGTTGTCATAAACAAATGGCCGGATTGGTTTGCCGCTTCGCTATCGGTATTGTATAGGGTATGTTTGCCATTGCACCATTCAAAAAAATCATCGGTCAGCATGATGGTAATTAATGCAAAATTTGGATCAGTTTGCTCATTATCCGAATCATTGGAACTATAGATATCTAACAAAAGTGTACTTATTGAACATTCATCATTTTCTTTATTTTCTTTTCCTTCATGGCCAAGGCTGAAAATGCCCAGGGTTTTTGTGTTTATAAATTTGTCGTCAATTTCCATAAACCCATAACCGTAAATGGCATCGCGGGACCTCTTTAACGAAACGTCAACGCATTGTTTCAGGTATTTTTCAGTTTTTTTAAGTGCGACAATTTCTGCTTGTCCCAGCCGTTTTTTAGACCTCAATATTCTTAGCACTTCCATCGTGTCATCCAGTTTTGCCCAATCTTCCTTGCCGGTTATGGACTTCATCAGGGTGATTTGGTCTTTTTCAGGCCATGTAGGAAATAGATGCATTGTGTTGTAATTATCCCAATTTGTGCCCATAATAATGACATTGCCCGTAACAACATAAGCAGAGCGCATAGCCAACGCATAAACAGAAATGTCAAGATCAGAATCAAAAAAATCAATTAATGTAGGAGTCATACAAGCAAAGTAATAAACAATGTTGCAAATAATAGAATGCCCGCTGGTTTAAAAGTTTTAAAAGACACCTAACACCTAACACCTAAAACTTCATAGCTCATAGCTCATAGTTTCAAACCCGTATTTTGCTTCGCTCCAGAAGTCATCAAGTGCAATCATGTATGTCTTGAAAAATGAAATAAGTGCAGGCCAGTCATTTTTGTTGAGTAAGCTGACATTACCAAGTGAAATAGAAATGCTGCTAATGGTTTTCACCATTTCATTTGTTGTGTGAAGTTGCCAGTTCCAGCCTTTGCCCACCGCTTCTGTTATTCTCTTCTTCATTGCCAGAAATTGTTCAAAATACAATTGTTGAACATTCAAATCCGCATGAGATATTTCTATTGCAACAAAAGCTTTCTTACCACTCACATCCATCCAAAAAGCAATATTCTTTACTCCCGTTTTGTAATTGATCCAGTTTATTTTTTCGCCATCGGCAGAGGGGATAGGTTTTATATAGTGACCAAATGCTGTCCAAAACTTTTTTTTTAATGTGGATGCTTCCTGTTTTGAAAACATATGGTTGGGTAAAGGTTTAACTGCTTGCAGGGGTTTTTGCCTGTAAACATAGCATAAAACAGTTTAGAGAAATAAGTAAATGCTAAAAGACAATACCAAAAGTTTGAAAGCTTTCTAATTTTAAGGATTGGAACTTGTGAAACAAGTATGGATGAATATGAAACAAGTATGGATGAATGTGAAACAAGTATGGATGAATGTGAAGCAAGTATGGATGAATGTGAAGCAAGTATGGATAAGTATGAGATAATGATGGATGAACGTGAAACAAGTATGGATGAGTATGAGATAAGTATGGATGTTTGTGAAACAAGTATGGATAAGTATGAGATAATGATGCAGAAGTATGAGGTAGTATGGAAACATCTCTCACCTGTATTAATGTTTATGGCAAATGGTGAGGAAGAGTGGAATTTGAGGGATTACTATTTTATATGGTTTTGAGGAGTTGGAAAAAAAAATTTTTAGAATGCACAAAAAAAAGAGATCTCCTTTTCTTACATGAAAAAGCAAATCTCTTTTTTTGAATAATTGAATGTCTTATTAATGATGCTACTCCTTCACAAACTTGCTTACAGCAGCTTCACAACCATCTGCACAAACCACTTTCAGGATATAAACACCTTTAGCCAAAGTGGACACATTCACATCCAAATTGTTGTCGCCTGGTTGCAGGTTAATGGTTTGCTGCTGCACAGACCTGCCTGCCAGGTCGGTTATCAGCAATTGAGCCGTTTGGCTTGCAGGTGCATTTATGACTACATGCAGTGTTTTAGATGCAGGGTTTGGATAAATAGCTGATAGCATTAACTCATTGCTTTTACTTCCTTTTATTAAAACTACATTGCTTAGGGTTGCTTTGCCGTCAAAGTCTATTTGTTTTAGACGGTAATAATTGTTGCCAATAAACGGTTTAGTATCGCTATAGCTATAGCTTAATAATGCTGTGCTGTTACCGCCGGAACCGGCTTTGGTTGGCTCAAATGCGATGCTGCTAAAATCAATACCGTTGGCCGATCGTTGCAACTCAAAACCACGGTTGTTTTGCTCGGTGGCGGTGCGCCATTGCAGCAGGTTGCGGTTGTCTTGTTTTTGCCCGGTGAAGTCTAATAATGTCACAGGCATTACCCCGGTTATTTGTACGTTGTCAACAAATAAACTTGT
>JAYTGA010000167.1:0-15682 GCA_043733905.1 Segetibacter sp. | reverse complement strand
TTCTAAGTCAAAATAACATAAGGCTATGAAATACGATGCAACATAATCGTCAATGCGGTTAAAATGAAATAGTGCAATTTCTGGTCGCTGATTATCAAGTTCTGTCAAGCCGTTAATATAATCAGTAGCGTCTGTGTTGTTAGCATTTTCTAAAGCCTGCTCATAAAATAATGATTTAGTATCTGCATTGAAGAAATATAAAAGTGGCTCCCAAATTAAAAAGAACAAGTCTGGTTTTTCATTTAAATCAGCAACAATGTTTATTGACAATTCATTATAAAATTCGTCGTGTTGTCCATTGAATGTTTCTCTGAATGCGTCTTGTTTTGTATATAAAGCGTTTGGTGTCACCTCCGCTTCTAAGCATTCTAAAGTCTCATCCATTTTTTCCTTAGAAAAATTATCCTTCAATTCTTGTAAAAGGTAAATTAGTTTGTCAATCATTGTCAATTGAGTTAATCTTTTTTGAGGTTAGAGTTTTTTTCGCATGACGCCCAACTCAAAAATAGGCGCAAGTTTTTATATCACAAAATATTTTTCCCCACATAAAACTCTTTTTAAATCAACAACAATGGGAAATGCGCAAGTTTAAAAACTTGCGTCAATACAGTTTTGCTAAAACTTGCGCATTACTTATTGTTTGCGCATCATTTTGTCTATCGGGCTTTCTATTTTGCCTAATTCTTTTATGCTTACATGCACATAGCGCATGGTGGTTTTTATGTCGTTGTGACCTAACAATTCTTGTATGTATTTAATGTCTGTGCCATTTTCTAACAAATGAGTTGCATAGCTGTGTCGCAAACTATGAAAACTGATGCTTGGCGGCAATTTTAATTTTTTATAAATATTGCTAAATACCGTTTGTGCGCTTCTTTTGCTATAGTGTTCTTCGGCTCCCTGGCCTTCAAACAAATATTTTTTGGGCTTGTATTCTGTTACATATTCCCGCAGTATTTGCAATGTGGTTTTGGCTAGCGTGGCCATTCTGTCTTTTTTGCCTTTGGCTGCCTCTATTCTTATTTGCATCCGGTCACTATCTATGTCTGTTACTTTTAGTGCAACTACCTCACTTACCCGCAGCCCTGCGCTATAGGCGACAAACAGCAATGCTTTGTGTTTTAGGTTTTCTACCTCCAACAATCCTTTTAATACTTTTTCTTCGCTAATGACCTTTGGCAAAATTATCCGCTTTTTTGGCCTCGGTATTTCCCAAAAAAATTTTTCGCCTTTTAGCACTTGCTCAAAGTAAAATTTAACAGCGTTTAGCCTGCTGTGTATGGTGTTTTCACTTAGTTTTTGGTCTGTATTGCACCATACAAAATAATCGGCCAGCCGCTCTTGTGTCAGTGTGTTTACATCTACATGTTTAAGTGTTTGGAGCAGTTGCATAAACTCGTTGCGGTAGGTTTTTATGGTACTTGGGCTATACGATTTCAGTGTCAGTTGTTTGATAAACAAAGCAAGCGCAGCCTGGTTTTCTGCACTTAGTGTTGTCAGCAATTGCGGGCTGGCTATTTTAGTTTCCAGTTTAAATTTTTCCCGGTATGCCTCCGTGTCCGGCACATACCAGCATTTCATTGTTTGGCTCCATTGCGCCTGCGGCAATTGTTTTACCCGCTCTGCCCAGTCTTTGCGATAGGGGAATATAATCTTGATAATTGTTTTGCCCTTGTGTTCTGCATATTCGTAAGTAAGCATTGGCTGATTTACATTATTACCAAAATTAACGATTTTGCTATTGATATTCCCCCACCCCCCAAACCATACAATATGGTAAGCCCCCCCGCATTCTGTGCTTTATGCTTACATAGGTTTCCTCATTCTCTGTCAACAAAACCTTGTGCAGTGTCAGCAAAACACCAAACATTGTCAACATAACTCCAGGTATTGTCAACAAAACCTCAGGTAATGTCACAATAACTGCAAACATTGTCAACAAAACCTTGTGCAGTGTCAGCAAAACCTTGTGCAGTGTCGTTATTTCCCGGTGCATTGTCAACAAAACCCCATGCAATGTCGTCATTTTCCTGTGTAGTGTCAGCAAAATTTTAAACATTGTCAACAAAACCTTGCGTAGTGTCAACATTTCTCCGATTAACTACAACATTTGTTTGTGTAATACCACTAGCCCGGTAAAAATTTTAAAGAAAAACAAAAATACTTGCACCATAAGACAATAGATGAAGTCGGATGTCGTTTTAACAGTGTAAGCCATTTTGAAAGACGAAGTTTTACCACTCTGCTCTCAATATGTATCAACAAATTTAAACCCTTTTTTTATTTCATTTACAAAAACTAACAAAAATGAAAAAGACAAAACTATTATTGCCGCCAATGATTGCTATGGAATTTTTTGGTGCAAGCGCCAATAAGGTGCAAAAGCGTAAGAACAAGCTGTTGGAGGCTCAGTTTGAAAAAACAGCCTGGGTAGCCAACAAGGAGCTGATGGCAGTCATTAAGACCGATGGCGATGAACTTGACTCGGTTATTATTGCTATAGAAAATGGCAACAAGTCGTTGATCAGTCGTCGTGATGTCCTGGTTGAAGCTTTATCTTTCAACATGCTGTTTGTTGCATTTTCAACCATGTATATTGCAAAGGGTGATGTGGAAATTTTGAAAGCCTGCGGCTATCAATTGTCTGGCCAGCCTAAGCCCAAACCAGTATTTAGTGAGCCTACAGGTTTGCGCTCATTGTCGGCTAAAGCCCTCGGAAACATTGCTGTAAAGATCAAAAGCCTGGGGCGCAGCCTGGGAGTCATTTATTTGTATGAATGTGCGGAGGTGTTGCCCGATGGCACTCTGACAGCCTGGAAGAGTGTGAGCTGGAAATATGTGACTTATACATTTACCGACCTGAAACCCGGTGCTACCTACCAGGTTAGGGTTGGCGCTAAAAATAAACTGAATAAAGTGCTATACTCTGCTACCATTAAGTGTGTGAGCGGCATTGGGGAGTGAATTCAATTAAAAATTAGGAATTAGGAATTAGGAATTGAGGTGACTTGATTCCTTTTTTTTGGTATTAGGAGTAAATTCAATTAAAAATTAGGAATTAGGAATTGAGGTGACTTGATTCCTTTTTTTTTGAGGAGTATATTTACCAAATGGAAAGGATACAGCTAATACATCCCGAAGGTAAAAAGGCAGTTACGATGGATAAGACAAAGTATGAGAATTTGAGATTTTCATTTCTTGCTTGTTTGAAAAAAAGAAAAATTGCATCGTTTCAGGAACTTTTGTCGGATGTAGAAATGGATTTACTAAAGAGAAAAATATTGATTGAAGGTAAACTTGAATGGAACTTGTTTTGGGTGACACTGGATCTGGAAGCAAAAAAAGAACTGAACAAAGACAGAACTTCATCCCCTATTCAATACCTTACTGTTTAAATAATTTTTTCGTTGTGAGGACATACATTTTTATTGCCAACTAATAAGAGCGTTTATACCTAAAAAGCTGTTTAAAAATAATTGAAACGGTTCTCCCGGTATTCTCTGTTTTGCCTTTTCTCCTGAATTCTCTGTGGTAAAGACAAGTATTTTAACCACAGAGAAAGACAAAGAGAAAAAAAAGGAGTTGAACAGAGAAACAATAGATAATTAATGATGATAATTTTAAACAGCTTCTAAGTGAAGAATTTAATTAAACCGATGTACATTAAATTGGCATAGACATCCATTACCTTACAGCTCAAAAAACAATCAATGAATATCATTTTTACAATTCTGCTTGTATTGGCGTGCATTATCGTCGTGCTCTTAGTCTTTGCACTTTTTATGAAACGGGAACATTATGTAAACCGTGAAATAATTATTAATGCTCCTCTGCAAGAAGTATTTGCGTTTTTAAGGCTGCTTAGCAACCAGGACAAGTTCAACAAATGGGCAAAGACCGATCGGGACAGGAAAGAAGAGTTCAAAGGAACAGATGGAACAGTTGGATATCTATATGCCTGGAGCGGCAATAAATCTGCGGGTAAAGGGGAAAAAGAGATCATGAACATTGTTGAAGGAAAAAGAATAGAAACAGAAATCCGGTTTGTAAAACCAATGCAGGTTTCCGCTAGTGTGATTTATGAGACAGAAGTTTTAACCGGGAATCAAACCAAAGTAAATCTCATTAACACAGGCACATTAAAATATCCTTTGAACCTAATGATACCATTAGCGGAAAAAAACTTTGCAAAGGATTTAGATAGCAGCTTGTCAACTTTGAAAAGCATTCTTGAAAAATAAGATCAGCAATGATGTTGCAGGTTAGTTTTTACTACTAAACATCTAATGCTAATAGAGAGTTGAAACTCCAACGGAGTTCAATATTTGTAGAAAAAGAAATAATCCCACGATTTCTACGACTCCATAGGAATCAAAAAAACCAAACTGCATGTTCAACTCCTAATGGAGTTGTGAAAACTCTCGAAAAACGATTTCCACTACAAATATTTGACTCCGCTGGAGTCATTTCTCACCAACCTTTCAACCCTTGATTAGCATATCTAGTTCTCTTTGTACTACTTCCGGCAAAAACTGGCTCACATTTCCCCCATTTCGTATCACATCCCTCACCAGGGTTGATGCAACTGAGGTGTATTGGGGAAGGCAGGTGAGAAAGAGGGTTTCTATGGTGGGGTCAAGGCTGCGGTTCATGTCTGCAATAGCTTTTTCGTACTCAAAATCATTCACATAGCGTATGCCGCGTAGGATGAATTTTGCTCCCACCTTTTTACAACATTCTGCTGTCAGTCCTTCATAGATCAGGGCATCTACTTTGGGTTCATCCCGGTATATTTCTTTGATCCATGCAAGGCGTTTTTCATCAGCAAACATGGGGGTTTTGTTGGCATTTTTACCAATACCAATCACAACTTTGTCAAACAAACCCAACGAGCGGTTAATGATGTCCACGTGTCCTAAAGTAACAGGGTCAAACGTGCCGGGAAATAAACAAATGCGGGGCATAGAGGTTGATAGATGGTTTTATAATTGAAATAGAAAACGAAGATGAATATTTTTTAGCAATAAAAGTCTTTGAAACTTATGGCTGCAATACTTTTGCGGGGCTGAATTATTAAAGCCCCCTTTTTTATTTACAAACATCTTATATCAAAATACAAAACCTGCCTTCCTTTTCATTTACTTTATGCCAACTTATTTCTTATGAAAAAATTGATTGGGTTTATTGTTGTAGCAGGCATTGTAGTTGCTGCTGTTTTGGCCTGGCTTATTTTGGGTAGCAATACATCATTTACTGAAAATAAAAAATACCTGTTTGTTTATACCGGGAAGGCGAATGAACAAGAGGTAATGGGCTACATAAAAGAGAACAAACTGTTGGACAATCCCGGCTTGTTTAGCATGGTCGCCAGTCGAATGGGTGTGTGGAAACGCCTGAAGCCAGGGCGTTTTGAGATTAAAAGAGGGGAAAGCATCCTGACAATTGCAAGAATGCTGCGCAACAATCAGCAGTCGCCTGTGAGCCTCGTCATCAACAAACTGCGGACTAACGATGACCTTGTTAATGTGCTTGTCAAAAACTTTGAAGCCGACTCTTCCACCGTTCTGGATTTCATTAACAGCAGCGACAGTCTTGATAGACTGGGTGTTAATTCCTATACACTCACATCGCTTATTGTACCTAATACTTACACCATTTTCTGGAACACATCTACAGGTAAGATTTTGCGAAAGCTGAAAACAGAAAGCGACAAGTTTTGGGAAGAAAATGACAGAAAAAACAAGGCGCACGAACTTGGTTTTACGCCGTTGCAGGTTGTCACAATCGCTTCCATTGTGGAGGAAGAAACCAACAAAAATGATGAGAAAGGAAATGTAGCAAGTGTGTATATTAACCGCTACCGCAAAGGGATGCCGCTAGGTGCAGACCCCACCATTAAGTTTGCCATGCACGATTTTGCGTTAAAACGGATCTACCTCAAATATCTTGATGTGGAGTCGCCATACAACACTTACAAACAGAAAGGATTGCCACCCGGACCTATTTGCACACCTTCTGCAAAGACTATTGATGCAGTCCTCAATTCGCCTAAAACAGAGTACTTCTACTTTGTTGCAAAAAGTGATTTTTCCGGCTATCACACCTTTAGCAATACTTATGCAGAGCACCTGCAACATGCCAAAGAATTTTCCAAAGCACAAGACGAACAGGCAGCAATAAGAGCGGGGAGGAAAATTAAGAATTAAAAATTAGGAATTAGGAATTAGGAATTACACTCTAAACATTAAACCCTCAACTCTAAACCCTAAACCCAAATCCAAACTCTTCAGTGACCAAAATTGAACGCATTATTCTGTCATCGCCTCCTGTCGTTTTTTTGAGGAATGTGAGCAAACGCCTTGTGCTACCGGGTTTCAGCGGTGTGCCGTTGTACGATGTTTATCAGGTTTTTTCAGCAGAGCTAAAGAAATCGTCCATCAACACCCGGGCAAAATCAATTGCGTATGACTTTGCGATGGCTATCCCGGCGGTATTAATTTGCCTGTTCACACTCATTCCCTACATGCCTGCTTCTAAAAGATTTACAACCGAATTGCTGAGGCTCACAAAGAACATTACACCCAATCAAAACTCCTACAATTTTGTACAATCCTTTCTCCGCGACTTTCTTGAAACACCCCGTGTAGGTCTGTTGTCATTTGGTTTTGTGCTTGTCATTTTCTATGCTTCCAATGCCATGATGAGTATCATCCGCACCTTCGATACTTCCATTTATAAACACCACCGCAATAAAAATATTATCCGCCGCAGAGTAAAAGCACTACGGCTCACAGTCATCCTTCTCTGTTTGTTTGTAGCAACGGTTTTGCTGTCCATAGGCCAGGGCATTTTGTTCGATTCATTGTTGAAATGGCTACATCTGCGAAAGTCAGAAAAAACAACCATCGCCACCATCCGGTGGATCATTATCATTGTTTTATTTTTCTATTCCATCTCCTTCATTTATCGCTATGCACCTTCGGTCAAAAAAAGATGGCCGCTTGTGTCTCCTGGGTCGGTATTGGCGACAACACTCATTTTGCTCACCACCATCCTGTTTTCTTATTGGGTCAATCACTTCAACAATTACAACAAAATTTACGGCTCCATTGGAACTATTATGATCCTGATGTTGTTAATTTATCTTAACTCACTCATTCTGCTCATTGGTTTTGAACTAAATTTGAGCATTACTTACCTAAAGAAGAGTTGAGAGTTGAGAGTTGAGGGTTGAGAACAGTGAACAGTGAATGGTGAGTAGTAATACTTAATTAAACACTAAACCCTAAACCTTAAACTAAACAATAAACATTAAACCCTAAACATTAAACATGAAAAATGTATTGTCGCTGCTGGTTTGCGCACTATTTGCCACCTCCACTTTTGCCCAATCTGCTGATGCGCTAAAGATTGGTTCTTCAATCCCCATGTCAGATGTAAAGATGAAATCGGTAATTGGAAAAGAAGTGAGTATTAAAGACGAAATGAAGAAAAATGGAGTGTTGGTCATGTTTAGCTGTAACACCTGTCCTTATGTAGTCAAGTACCAGGGACGCACATTGGAAACAATCAAAGAAGCCGCCAAAAGAAACATCGGGGTCATTATTGTCAACAGCAATGAAGAGTACAGAGCTGAAGCCGACTCTTACAATGCAATGAAAGCCTACGCTAAAAAGCAAGGCTATACTGTGCCTTATGTTGTTGACACAAAGTCCGCACTTGCCGATGCATTTGGTGCTACACGCACCCCCGAGTGTTATCTGTTTGATGCCACCGGAAAACTCGTTTATCATGGAGCCATTGACGACAACCAGGATGCTGCGCATGTAGGCCGCAAACACCTTTTCACCGCCATCAACGAAACACTTGCCGGTAAAGAAATCGCCATGAAGGAAACACGATCAATCGGGTGTATGATTAAAAGAGCAGAGTAAATATTGTCGGCAATTTTTTTGAGAAAGAAGGCTTGTCCAGACACAAAATAAGCCTCATTCACGATAAATGAATGAGGCTTATTTTTTAGTCTCATGAAAGAAGAAATGTCAATAGCAGCAAGACTTTGCTGCTAAAAAGAAAATTAATCTTCGGAAGAGATAGGATCAATAAATACAACCTGCACAACAGCTTCAATATTGAGTTGTCCATAAACGTGAGGAAACTCCTCCCCTAACTTTTCACTCATGTCGTACTGCAACCTTTGTGTCAGTTTTTGCGTATCAATGACCAGTTTAACAAGGTTTTCATGCCGGGCAAAATAACGGTCTAAAACACCATCAATTTGCTCTTCGGTAGCGCAATGAATAAAGCCTTCTTCAGCAAATCCTTTTGGCTCATAAAAGCCAATATCCTGGGCAAGTTCCCATTCCTGCAATGTTGTGAAATGATAAATGATTTGTGGTTCCATCCTTCTTTGTTTTTTATGATTAAAATATACGGAGTATTTTATGATGTAGCATCAGCAGATCGGCCAGGGTAATGGCAGTCACCGCCTCCAACACAACCGGCACACGCAAAGCTATGCACAAGTCATGCCTTCCTTTCACTGACAAAGTTCCTAATTCGCCTGTGGTGGTGTTGAGTGTTTGCTGCTCTTTAGGTGTAGAAGAAGTCGGCTTTACCGCCACCCTGAACACGACATCATTTCCATTGGTGATGCCACCCAACACACCTCCGGCATGGTTGGTCGCTGTTTCGCCATTTGCATTCATGAGGGCATCGTTGTGGTCGCTACCAAACATTTTTGCGGCAGCAAAGCCAGTCCCAAACTCAATGCCTCTGATAGCAGGAATAGCAAAAACAGCATGGCTGATGAGTGACTCAAAAGAATCAAAAAACGGTTCGCCCAAACCCACAGGCAGACCGGAAACAATGCACTCTACAATGCCACCTACAGAGTCTTTGGCATCAATGGCTTTTTGCAATCCCTTCTCTGCATCTGCTTCTCCGCCTATCTCTGTTATGTGCGCTTTGATATTTACTTTTTCCGCTTCGCTAAATGAATGTGTGATGATTTTTTTTGCCACCACCCCGGCAGCTACCAGGCAAGCGGTCAGTCTCCCGCTAAAATGTCCGCCACCACGGTAATCTTCAAACCCGCCAAACTTTTGATGGGCTACCCAGTCTGCATGGCCGGGTCGTGGAAAGTCCAATTGCTTATCATAGTCGGCAGAACGTGTATTCTTATTTTCAAACAAAATAGTCAGTGGCGCACCAGTTGTTTTACCGTTAAACAAGCCGCTTTTGAACAAAGGAATGTCATCTTCTTTGCGGGGCGTTGTGCCTTTGCTGCCACCTTTTCGGCGTTCCATATCTTCCACAAAATCTTCTGCAGACAAAGCAAGTCCTGCAGGGCAACCATCTATCACTACGCCCACACATTCACCATGTGATTCACCAAAGATGTGTGTGCGAAAGAGGCGGCCAAAAGAATTCATAAAAGGGTTTAGGGTTTAGGGTTTAGGGTTTAATGTTTAGGTGTTTCCTCTTATTTTAAATTTATGGTTGTTTTCGTTTGCATTTTTATGCTTGTAAAGTTATTGAGAATAAAATTAGCACTACTTGTCCCGATTTTTCATCGGGATTAGCACATTAGCAGATTAGCACATTAGCAAATCAGCACATTATCTCATTAGGCTTTGCAAGTCCTTATAGAAGACGGGATAAGATTTATTGACGACTTCGGGATGTTGGATGGTGGTCTGTCCTTTGGCCTTTAAACCCGCTACTGCACAGGCCATTGCAATGCGATGGTCGTTATGCGGGTCAATGGTTGCGCCAATGATTTCTCCGCCGCCTGCAATACACATCAGGTCATTTTCAAAAGAAATTTCAACGCCCATTTTTGCAAATTCCTGTTGCAATGTTTTGGCTCTGTCACTTTCTTTGTGTTGGAGGCGGTGTATGCCTTTTATGCGGGTTACGCCTTTGCAACAGGCAGCGAGTGCAACCAATGGTGGGAACAAATCGGGGCAATCAGTTGCATCAAATTCAAAAGCATTCAGTTCATTTGAGTGAACGCTTATTTCTTCCTGCAAGATGATGGGTAAGCAGCCAGCCTCGTTTAATGCAATCAGAACAGCCTTGTCGGCTTGTGCGGATAAAGGGTCAAGACCTTTTAAAGTAATGCTCCCGGCAATGGCTGCTGCAACCAACAAAAATGAGGCACTGCTCCAGTCGCCTTCCACAGTGTAGTCAATATGTTTGACTGCATTTTCAACTGGTTGATTGAACGTGAAACGCTTATAGTCATCATTCACAGGCACATTGAGGCCAAATGATTTCATGACGTTTAAAGTCAGGTCAATGTATGGCTTGCTGTTTAGATTGGTGACGGTGATAGTGACAGGAAATGTTTTGGCAGCAGAAAAAGCCATCAGCAAACCTGTTAGAAATTGCGAACTCAAAGAACCGTCCACGGTAATGTTTGCAGGAATTAAAGAGCCTTGTATGTGCAGCGGAAGTCTGCCATTGTTTGATTGTGTGGCTACGCCAAGCAAAGGAAATATTTCATCAAAAAAATTCATTGGACGATTCAGAAGGCTGCCTGTGCCGGATAGCACCAATGGCTGATGGCTCAATGCTGCAATGGGTGAAAACATACGGATTCCCAGCCCGCTTTCGCCGCAATTTATTTCACCAACATTTGGCTGAATTCCTTTGCTTTCGACAGTAACAGAACCATCATTATTTTGAGTAACCACAGCACCCAATTGCTGAATTACATTTAGTGCAGTTTTATCATCATTACTGCTACCAATGTTGTAAATGGTTGAGGTGCCTTTGCGAAGCAAAGCAGCAGCGCAAGCACGTTGCATACTGCTTTTGCTGGCTGGCGAATAAATGGTTCCCGATATGTTGGAAGGCTTAATGATGACCATTTCTGCGTTATAATTCTTTGATCAAACCATGAAGCTCCTCCAATGGTAAACGTGCAATGGAAGCTTTCCCAATTTTGTTTAGTACAATGTAATCAATGTCTTTCGCTGAAGCTTTTTTATCAGCCAAAATCAGTTTCCAAACCTCGTCTTTATCAAACTCCAACTGTGGTGTAAGGCCATATTGTTTTAAAAGTTTTAGCACCCTGTCCGTTTCTTTAAATCCCGTTAGTTGTTCCGATATTTTGCAGGCTACACCTATGCCAATGCTGACAGCCTGTCCATGTGGAATGCTGTATAAATTTTCCAGCGCATGACCTATGGTGTGCCCAAAATTGAGAAGTTTGCGGTCGCCTTTTTCAAACTCATCTTTTGCCACTGTTTTTGTTTTCAACAAAGCATTTTTCTCAATCAGCTTTGCAAGTGCTTCAGTATTTTTTTGAAAGAAAGACAGCTTTTGCTCTTCCAGCATTTTAAACATGGCCACATCTTGTATGCAGGCGTGCTTGATGATTTCGGCAAAGCCGTTGACCCATTCTTGTTTGGGCAATGATTTAAGCAAAGTATAATCATACAATAAAAAACGTGGCTGCCGGATCAATCCTGCCATGTTTTTATAGAGACCGACATTGACACCATTTTTTCCACCAATGGCAGCATCTGTCATTGCCAGCACAGATGTTGGCACAAAACCAAAGTCAACACCACGCATAAAAACACCAGCTACAAACCCTGTAATATCTGTGACCACGCCGCCACCAATGCCAACAAGAGTTGTCTGTTTTGTTGCGCCTAAAGCAATCAACCTGCTAATAAGTTGATCAACCATCGGCAGCACCTTTTGCTGCTCACCCGATGGAATGACAATCGTTTTCCAATTTGCAAACCTGCTTTTATTAGCCAGTACAAGGTTTTCATCAGCAAGCAAAATAGTCTTTTCCCGGTTCACCAATTGTTCCAGGTAAGCGAAGTCTGCACCAAAATAATATTGGACGGCGGCAGATGAGAAACTGATAGATTTCTTTTTCAGAATGATTAGTTGTGAATTATGAATTATGAGTTGTCATTACCTAAAATAGCCTGACTCCAAACGTCAGGTATCAATGTCAAAATCAGGTGTAAAGAAAGAGATTATTAATGGAAAGTATAACTGCTATTTTTAGTGAAGCTTTCAAACGGGAGAAGATAAAAGAAATGGGGAAAGGAGTTTTAAGTATTGCTGTATTGTGCAAGTTGCACAGTATAAGCAGAACGACTGTTTACAAATGGATATACCTATATTCAAGTTTTCAAACCCAACTAATAGCAGCAAGAAACGCTTATTTACTCACAATCAATTTCTGAACATACTCCTCTTTATCATTCAACACCTTAACCGCATAGCTTCCCGCAGGCAACTGGTTGAGGGAGAGGGTCAATACTTCATTTGGAGCAAACGTTTTTGTCAATATTACTTTACCCGCCACATCCTCAACTTCCACGTTCACCTTACCAGCAATTGGTTTGTCAAATTGCAGTTGCACAAACGTTTGAGCAGGATTGGGATATAGTGTAAACAGGGAATGCTTGTTGTTTTTTAAACTAACAATGTTGGAGTAAGTGCTGCTGCCATCAAGGTTGACCTGCTTCAGCCTGTAGTAAACCAATCCATTGATCTCATTGCCATCGGCGTAGGAATAGTTGGTGGCGTGGTCTGTGGCTCCGGCACTTTTCAGTTTGCTGACTTCGCTAAATGATATGCCATCCCTGCTCTTCTCTATGCTGAAATAAGCATTGTTATTCTCGGTCAGTGTCTGCCAAAACAGTTGATTATAACCCTGCCTTGCTTCGTCCTTAAACCAGGCGAGAGACACAGGCAGTGTGGTCAATATGTCAAAGCTTTGCGTACAGGGGATGCCATTGTAGGTTGCATTAAACGTGTATGTCCCCGCTGTCACAGGTAGTTTTTTTGAGAAACCCAATGTGCCAAAATTATAACTGGCGGACAGTGTATAGCTCCAGCTATTAAACACCGACATATCAGGATTAAGGATGCTCATGGTCACCGGTTGTCCGCTGATGCCGTTGCGCACAAACGCATAAAACTTTGCATAGCCCGGTGCCAGGCCAACTCCCTGGAATGGCTGGATGTAAGACGTGCTTTCGTTAGGGGTTTCGGTGGTTGGGCAGGCAGGTGTCACAATGTCTGTTGTGTGCACCGACGCTTTCACGATTTGTGGTTCTGCATGAGGTTTTTGACTCACCCACCACGACGTTGCGTTTTTTAAATTGCAGGTACCGGCAAACGGATCTATGAGTGTGCTGGCCGTGGTGCCTGCCCACACTTCAAAGTGCAGGTGTGCGCCTGATGAACTGCCCGAACTGCCAACAATGCCAAGATATTCACCGGCTGCCACGGTTTGCCCAACGGCTTTGGTTGTAATAGAATCTTTCATGTGCCAATACAGTGCAACCGACCCGTCTGCATGTTGAATGATGACGTCGTTGGCCACCAATCCACTGCCGGAGCCTACGCAGTTGCGGTCGTACTCGCCATCGTGCTTGCTGATGATGGTTCCAGCGGCTGCGGCCACCACTTCCACCTGGTGATTTTCCATTTTATAAAAAGGAAATGGGCTAATGGCGATGTCCGTACCCGTGTGTCCGTTGTAGGTATTGGTGCCGCAACTATAATCTTTAAAAGTGCTGCTTGCATCGTGGTCTACATAGGCGGTATGAAGTAGTAGCTACAGTCGTGGAGACTGCTCGAAGGGCGCAAAGGCCAGCCAAGTGGTGTCAGGGTTTGTGAACCCCTGTTAGGTATTGATAAACCTAATAACCTACGGTTGGTCGCTATTTCCTCTTCAATCATTTTATATTCCGCCGGTGTGATGCAGGGATGTTGCGCATCGTTAATATGGTGATCAATTTTTTGCTCAAACCCCTGCGCATGGCATATAGATATAACGCCAGCCCATATAAATATGCAAACAAATAAAATTGTTTTCATGATTTTAATTTTAAGCAGTTAAAGGATAAATTAATAGAGGCGTAATTGGAAGTTTGTGATGCCTGCAAAGTATCAGTGCTAATAATGCCAATCAAGATTTGAGCAATATGTGGTTTTGTGCCGTCAGGCACACCATGTCGGTAGCAGGCATGGCAAATGATTAGTCAAAAGTTCCGTAGGGACAAAATTATCAATACGAAAATCATCATTTTGCTAAACATTTCGTTCCTAACGGCACTCTAAAACAAAACAACCTACTGTTCTCTACGGACATTTAGTGCTAACGGCATTTTCAACTCTTTTGACAGGAGTTCCGCCAAAAGAGGCAGGATTCCTAAAAACATGCGCAACAGTTTTAATTTTTTAACACCTCTTTATTAAGGGCGGGTTGCAGTGGGGTTGCCATTGTAATAGCCACAAAATTGGGGGCAGTTAATCTTAAAACAAATTGAATCATTCGTTAAATATCACCCATTAAAATTTCTATTGTAGTATTGGCACTTTATTTGACTTAATGGATGTAAGTAAGCATCTCCATAATGGAAATGCCTCTTTTTAACCCCCTGAAAATTAGAAAGGTAGAAGTAAAATTCTACCTTTTTGCTTTTTTCATGTCCCTCTCCCAGGGAGTCTTACAAAACCTGGTGGAAAGTAAGCGCCAAATAAAAAATACCCAACAGGACAAACCCATTGAGTATTAAAGATAAGTATGAGCTATAAACTATAAACTATGATCTATAAACTATGATCTATTCGACTTAAACATTAAACTCAGCCTCAAACCCTCAACCCTCAACCCTCAACCCTCAACCCTCAACCAACCTACTTAACCGTCATTTCCCCCGTATACAAACTACTTGCTATTTCTCTTTCATTTTCACTTATGAAACCCACATAGGTTTGCACCACCTTCCCGGTGAAAACTTTTGCATCAAAATCCTGCACCTCAGTACTGCGGTCATTGCCTGTGTAGGTGTATAGCGACATTTTAATTTCTTCGCAATACACCACAAGCACCGCCTTGTCGGTGGGTTTTGCAATGCCAACACCGGCATTGTTGGTCCAGCGAAACTGCACGATGCCATTTGCCTGCGGCGTTGCAGTGGGGTTGGTCGCATTGGGCAGGGAGCCCCGGCTGACCAATACCAGTTGATAATTAATGACCACGTTTGGAAAAACGCCGGTAATGGCATTTTTCAGCAGATAAGACAGCGCATTATTAACGCCGGTCATG
Source organism: Segetibacter sp. (assembly GCA_043733905.1). GTDB lineage: Bacteria > Bacteroidota > Bacteroidia > Chitinophagales > Chitinophagaceae > Segetibacter. Next base: position 585 of record JAYTGA010000167.1, on the reverse strand, counting down.
CGGATGGCATAGTCGCTGAACGTGACCATCAGCAACTTACCCATGGTAGCCGCAAATTTTATTGCCAACGAAAATTTGGCATGTTGCTCCTGCTGTTTTGGCGTTGGCTCTTTCCTGCTGCGCTTAGGCCGGCTGCGCATGAAGTCAATTCCTTTCCAGTTGCCACCTATCACAGTACCCACCTTGCCCGAAAAAACCTCCTAAGTCCCTTTGTTGATTGCTCCCATTTTTTTTGATTTTAAATTTTGATAAAAAATAATGTTGATAGTCATTCACTTTCTTTTTTTGTGAATGCCTGCTCTAAAACACAAACCTAACAACGCTTTTGGGTTTAAAAAAGCAATGGTCTCATGTTGCTAAATCATTCATGATATTGCTACATATTGCACTCAAATGCAGTTGTATAGATTTTAATTTAGAACTGACGTTACGCAAAATTATACACAAGTTATCTTTGTGTGATAGGAATATCGGATTCAACACAGGGCGGGCATTTTGTGCCTAAAGGCAGATTCAACCCTTGATTAGCATTCTTAATTTTAAGCGAGGTCTTCCTAACTCTCACCTTCTTCTCTTCTCCTTCGT
>JAYTGA010000166.1:0-3219 GCA_043733905.1 Segetibacter sp. | reverse complement strand
CTGACTGGAAGGGCATCTTTTTTCAAACATCCGCTTTCAATTATCATCCTCTTACTATTCTTACGCTGGCTGCAAACTTCCATCTTTCAAAACTTTCTCCGTTTTCTTACTTGCTCTTTAATTTACTGCTTCATGTAGTTAATACGTTGCTTGTATTTTATTTTATTTTCAAAATTTCAGATAATAATAAATGGGTTGCGTTTATTACCGCGTTACTTTTTGCAATTCATCCGATGCACGTTGAGTCGGTGGCGTGGATTTCGGAGCGAAAAGATGTCCTTTATACATTGTTTTTTCTTCTGTCACTTATTTTTTACCGGCACTACATATTCACAAATAAACTCTCCGGTTACTGGTTCTGTTTTTTATTTTTTGTCTTGTCGTTGCTTTCAAAGCCTTCGGCAATGATTCTTCCCGTTGTTTTGTTTTTACTGGACTACTGGCATGGGAGAAAATATCAGTTCAAACTTATTCTTGAAAAAATACCCTTTTTTGTTCTTGCGGTATTGTTTGGTGTAATCACATTGCAGGCTCAATCACAAGTTGCCGTCGTTACCCTGGACGTATATCCAATGTGGGTGCGTCCGTTATTTGCCAGCTATTGTTTGCTGACCTATTTATTGAATTTCATTATTCCGTACCCGCTTTCTGCGTTTCATCCGTATCCTTCTACTGCTGATCTAGGATGGCAGATATATAGTTCTCCCTTAATTCTGCTTGCTTTGATTTTTTTTGTTTGGCGTTACCGGAAAAATAAACTGGTCATTTTTAGCCTCTTCTTTTTTGTAACAAACCTGCTCCTTGTACTTCAGCTTGTTTCAATCGGAAGTACAATCGTATCAGAGAGGTATACGTATGTGCCTTACATCGGATTGAGTTTTTTAGTCAGCATGTGGCTTTACAATCTGTTAAGCAAATCTTCCAAAGCCATCTTATGGATTGTTCCGGCTCTACTGGTTTTGATCTTTGGAAGTATCACTTTCCAACGAACAAAAATTTGGAAAAACAGCTTTACACTTTGGAGTGATGTGATTGAACATTACCCGGATGCACCTTTGCCGCGTACCAACCGTGCTAATTATTTATTTAAATTGGTTAGTGAACCGGGGCATGCAAAGGAATCTAATTCGCTTTATCAACAGGCGGAAGAAGATTGCAATGCTGCGCTGAAAAATTCTCCTCGACATTGGATTGGGTATCAAATAAGAGGTTCAATATTTTTAAATCAAGCCAGGTATGAAAAAGCGTTGGCAGATGGTGACTCTATTACCCGGCTGAAGCCATTAGAGCTGTCAGGTTATTCAATACGTGGCAAAGCGAATCTTGGTCTTAAACGACCGAAAGAATCGCTTGATGATTTCAACAAATGCGTTGAACTTAAACCTGACGACGATGGTTCACTAAACAACCGCGGAACTACGTACTATAACCTGTTTCAGAATTACCGGCAAGCACTGGTTGATTTTGACAGGGCAATTGAAATTAGTCCGCAGGGAAATTATTTACTAAACCGCGCACGCTGCTACTATCAGCTTGGCAACATGGATAAAGCAAAAGCAGATGTAGAGATGGCGATGAATAAAGGCATGGCTCTGCCCGAAGAGTTTCGTCAATTAGTAGGCAGGTAGAAAACTTTGTGGATTTGCAGGGTGTGAATAATTGTTTTTTAAAATTCACTTCTGAACGATTCACTGCATCATTGAGGAACTTCTTTCCGTATAAAGCAAAAGTTTCCCAGGTATTCAATCAGCTATTGTATCATTATGCCTGTTTAACAAGCATTGCATTTGTGGTATGATAATGGGTGCGGATTCAGGTGTTTATCCAAGTTCATGAAAATCAAAAAAAATAAAATGACAAAAAAGATCGTATTAATTTATGCATGTGTTGCCTTTTTGGCAATTTCCTCTTGTAAAAAAGATTCACCCCAAACTTCTGATGTGTCTGTATATCTTCAGGATGCTCCGGCTTCAGGGTATGAAAAAATTAAAATTGAAATTAAAGGCGTTTCAATTTATTCCGAGTCATCTGGTTCATGGGTATCTCTCACAGTGAACAATGGAGTTTTTGACTTGCTTACGCTTGACAGCCTGCATCAGGCGTTCCTTGGTAAAATCAAAATAAAAGGTGGAGATATTTCTCAGCTCGTGGTAGTCGTTGGAAACCAAAATACGGTTATGGTTAGTGGCATCAATTATCCTCTGGTGCTTGATGCTTCTGATTTGGACAAACTAAAATTAAAAATCAGTAATAACCTAAGTGGAAATTCAAACTATAAATTGACTATTGATTTTAAAGCTTCCGAATCAATCGATAGCAATGGCGGAGTTTACAAACTCAAAGCGTCTCTGAAAATTTCAGTAAAAGAGATTTGAAAATTTAAATGAAGCTCTTTATAGACTGAAACCTTTCGAAAGCAGGTGAACTAATTTCATTTTTTACTTTTCAATTGTAAACTTTTCTGCAATTTTCAATTCCATTACTGTATTGAAAAACAAACGCTGACTTTATATTAAGTCAGCCTCTCCGGCAATACGATATTTATAATTATCCGGGCCTATTTTAAGGGAAGCCTACAAGCATATGACCTGCTGGTAAAGGAGGTGACTAGCGGGCTTATGTAAGGGTCTTAAGGTGCATTTAAGCCGGATTAGCTAAAGCTAAGAAAGCCTCAAAGTTGTCCTTCAAATTAGTAAAAAAAGCCTTTTAATTTCTTTTGGGATTTGATATTATTAACTACATTTGCGTCCCTTTTGGGTAAAAGGGATGAATTCTTATTCATCATTGTCTAACCACTTTAAAAAATTAAATGATCACCGAAGCCGAAGAAATAACGAACCAGACCCCGGAAATGCCTGAAATCATGCCGGAAAAGCCAAAACCATTCACTTTTAATTGGGACGCTGTAGATAGCAAAGGAGGAGAAGGTTACAGTGTTGAAGAACGCAGCCGTCTTGAAAAAATGTACGACAACACCCTCAATGCCGTAGTCGAACACGACATTGTGGATGGAACTGTTGTATCGCTGTCGCCAAAAGATGTATTGATTAATATTGGCTATAAATCCGATGGATTGGTTCCCCTGGCTGAATTCCGCCACATGCCTGATCTGAAAGTAGGTGATAAAGTTGAAGTGTATGTTGAAACACAGGAAGATAAAAATGGCCAGTTAATTCTTTCTCATAAGAAGGCGCGCGCTCTGAAATCGTGGGACCGCGT
>JAYTGA010000165.1:0-7751 GCA_043733905.1 Segetibacter sp. | reverse complement strand
TCTTACAAACCGTTGGGTGGTTGTTACAGAAAAAAATTAGATGATTTTCGACTCGTTTTCCAATGCTGAAAAGTGTTACCTATGTTGTGCTATTTATCAATTAAAACTTAAAGATTCAACTTGTTTTCGCTTTGCTTAAACCCTAAACTCTCAACCCTCAACATTCAAAAAAGGCCTGCCCTAAAAAGAGCTGGCCGTTGCTAACCTATGAAAAACACCTCGTTCAAAATAAGGTGAAATCATTTATTGGATTCCCGGATCTTTCGTGCCCTGCCGGTTCATACGGCGTTGCATCAGTTCCTTCCGCAAAATGTCTTTGAAATTTCTCTCAGCTAACAACAGCTTGTTTACTCTCTCTTCTGAGCCTAATATTTTTTTAAATTCTTCTTTATACTTTTTTCTTGTGGCAAGTATCTTTTCTTCCATTGCTATCGGGTCACTGTTGTTCTCCTTCCGCTGTGTTCTGATGTTTATAAAATACTCCTTATAAACAGGTCTCAACTTATCGGCTTCCTCAGGTGAAAGACTTATTTCTTTCGTGAGATAAGTTTCAAACGCCTGTTGCGCTTTTTGAAACCTTTCGCCTTGCGGTAGCTGGCTATAGCAAATGTAGCCAATGTTTAGAGAAAATACTACAAATAAAATCGCCTTTTTAATCATGTTTTACCTTTTCTTTTAAATGCCCTCATGTGCCTCTGTTTCCTGTAAAAACTGGTTAATTTCTTCGTCTGAAATGTCTTTTACCGCAGTTTGAACATCTGCATTATACACAGATGCCGACACATTGACCGTGGTTTTATTGTCGCCTGCCGTGCCGTTCGACAGAAACTCTGCAATATCATCTTCGCTCAAATTGTTCACTTCAGTTTTTGGCTTGTTTTTGGCCTGCAGCGGTTGGTTTTCTTTATCCAAAAGAAGGAAAATGCCTACAGCGAGAACGCCAGTCACCACCGCTGCCACAGCATATTGATAAATTTTGGCGAAACCAAAAGCAACCATTTTTGCAGGTTTGGTTTGTTGACTCTGTGGGGATTTGACGGTGTCAAAATATCCTTTCGGAATGTCGTAAACAGGCTCTTTGCTGATTGTGTTCAGCAAAGGCGCAACGGTTTCAAGTTCTTCAAAAACAGGGTTTGCCTGTTCGGTATGTTTTATTTTTTTGAGAATGTTTTCAGCCAGGTTTTCAAAATAATTTCCGGGAACGTTATATAAAACCCCTTTGGGGAAATGATAAACAGGCTCTGCACCGGAGTTGATTTTTGCCAGCACAAGTGCAGCAAAATCATCAAAATATCCGACAGGAACAGCATATACACAACTGTTTTCAATTTGTGCCACTGCCAGGCTGATTGTTAGCAATTCTTCTTGTATGTTATTGTTGCGTGTCATTTTCCATTTAAATAGACAGGATGAAATGGTCAAAAGTTTAATCGGGTGATTATTTTTTCGGGGGGATGCACAATGTATGATTGGAAATTCCATTTTATTAGAATTTGCATTGAAAATGTAAGAGTATAAATCTGGAACACTACCCTAATTATTACTTTTCAAATTGATAAATATCGCCCATTCCACCGCAAGTAGGCAACTGCATCTTATATTTTATTCCAAAATAAAAATTAACCTTTGAAAAAAATAATTTGCTACAACCTTTTTCTTGATTAGAAAAAATCAAATTGTTTCCTTTTAATTTTATTGGCAAATCCTTCGAGTCTCCTAAAACATACCTTCCCATATATTCATTTTTATAATTATAAATCCATATGTACGCATTGGTATGCTTATTAATGCCCCACACATTTTTAATTGTAATTATTTTAAATCGTTTATTTTTTTTAGTTTTAATTACTCCTAAAAAATTAATATAAATAGAATTAGTGTCGTTTTCAAACGCATATATTTTGCTTTGTTTGTTTAATAATATGATTCTTTTAGATAAAATTTTATAGTTTTGACCATTACATTTGATAAATATTGCGGACAAAAAAAATAAAATTAATATTTGTTTACTTGTAATCATTAAGTGCTGGAGTTCTTTTTGTTTTTTCTATTTATGTAAGCTTGGAAAATAGTTTCGCAAACCCTCCTCACCTATTCAATATATAATCCTCAATTTTCTTGGCTGCATGATGATAGCTGGCTTTCAGTGCGCCTTCGCTGGTTTCCAAGATGCGGCTCATTTCTTCATAAGGCATCTCATCGTAGTAGCGCAGGTTGAAGACAATGCGTTGTTTTTCGGGCAGTTTTTGCATGGCGAGTTGCAGCTTCCACTCCAGTTTGTTGGGGTCAAAGTGCTGGTCGGCTTTTATTTTGTTGCTCAGGCCGTCTTCCACATCGCTCAGGCTGACTGAACTGCGCCTTTTTTGCTGCTCCAAAAAGGTGAGAGATTCGTTGGTGGCTATGCGGTAGAGCCATGTATAAAGCTGGCTGTCTTCCCTGAAATTGTCCAGCGAATTCCAGACTTTGATGAACATATTTTGCAGAATATCGTTTGCATCTTCATGCTCCACCACCATGCGGCGGACATGCCAGTAAAGCTTTTCCTGGTATTTTTTAATGATAGCGGTAAAAGCCTGTTCTTTCTGACCGGGTTGTTTGAAAAGATGTAAAAGCTCTTTGTCGTCACCGTGCATGGGCGGTTGGCTGTTTCGGATAAAATTAACTCATTGATGGAATAATCTGCTCTTTTTGATTGGTTTTGCAAGGTTTGGTTTAATGGCTTTGCTAAAAATCTAAAACGAAAAATTCATAAAAAATTAAACTAAGGAAACTTTTTTTACAAAAATAGTTTCCTTAGTTTTGCATTTGATTATGGAAGCAAGAGATAGAATATTGTTAAAGGCCAACGAATTGTTTAACCGTTTGGGGTTTCGCCGGGTCACCATGGATGAGATTGCTTTGAAAACAGGCATGAGCAAAAAAACGATTTACCAGTCTTTTGAAAACAAAGATGAAATAGTGGATGCAATTGTGGAAGCCCACATCAATAAAAGTGCCTCTCAATGTGATGTGAACGCCCAAAATGCTGAAAATGCAGTTCATGAAGTTTTTTTGAACATAGAAATGCTTCAAAAACTGACCGAGGAAATGAACCCCGGCTTGTTTGAAGACCTGGAAAAATATTATCCTGCAGTGTTTGAAAAAGTATATCGCCACAAGCACGATTTCATCGCTCAAAAAATTTCAGGAAATATGTTGCGGGGAATTGAGCAGGGACTTTACAGGGAGGATATTAATGTTGACATCTTGTCGAAATTGAGAATTGAAACCATGTTCCTGCCTTTTAACCAGCAATTATTTCCTTTTGGAAAATACAAGATATACGATGTGGAAATGGAAATTATTAACCATTTTCTTCATGGTATCACCACGCCAAAAGGGCAGAAACTGATTCAGAAATACAAACAATTACAAACCAAATAAAAAAGGATGCACATCACAACTATTAGAAAATGCTTTGTCACGGCGTTCATACTGCTGTCGGGCATTCAATCTTTTGCACAAAAAAAATACCAGTTGACGGTGAAAGAAGCCGTAGAATTGGCTTTTAAAAACCTGGCCGATGTGAAAAATGCGCAACTTGATGTGCAGATTCAGCAGGCGCAAAACAGCGAAATAACAGGCCAGGCTTTGCCGCAGGTCACAGGTACAGCTTCCCTGAGCCGCTATCTCAAGTTGCCCATCATTTTGTTTCCTGATGCCACTTCCACTGCCGTTTACCAGATTTTGAAAGATGAGGGGGTTTCCAATGGCAGCGGGCAGCCCATTACCAACGTGCCTCAACCCAAAATTCAGGAAGTTAGTTTTTCACAACCCTGGAATACGGGTGCAGGTGCCACGCTGACTCAACTATTGTTTCAACCCGATGTGTTTGTGGGTCTGCAAGCCAGGAAAACCGCACTCAGCGTTTCTAAGGCCAACCTGGAAGTAGTAAAGGAAAGAGTAAAAGACTCAGCTTACCAGCGATATTATGGAATACTGATTGCGGAAAAGCAAAGCCAGTTTTTGAAGTCCGGCATTGACCGCTTACAAAAGCTCTATCACGATGACTCTGTCATGTTTAAGAATGGCTTTGCAGAAAGGCTTGATCTTGACAAAGTGCAGGTACAACTCACCAATTTGCAGACTTCTTACACTATCCTCAACAACAGTATTTCACTGGCTTATGCGGCGTTGAAATATTCGATTGGCGTTTCACAGAAAGATACAGTTGTCTTAAAAGAAGGACTGAGTACAGCAGAAGTGAAAAGAAATATTTTGGCTGACAGTTTCAAATATGAGGACCGCACAGAAATCCAGGCTTTGCTTTGGACGAGGAACCTGCAAAAGCTCAATGTGAAACGGAACAGGCTAGGGTTTTTACCAACGGTATCAGCATCCGCCAGCTACAATGTGCAAGGACAGGGACAAAAATTCATAACCGACAACAGCACTGTTTGGCTGCGAAATTCGCTGGTAGGGGTGAATCTCAATTTGCCCATTTTTACCGGCTTTCAGCGGAAATACAAGATACAGCAGGCAGAATTGAACTTGCAAAAAATAGACAACACAGTTGACAACCTGAAACAGGTGATAGACCTGCAACAAACCATTTCAAAAGAAAGCCTGAAAAACGCAATATTGAACCTGGATGCGCAGGAGCGGAATGTGCAACTGGCCGAAAACGTTTACAACACCACTAAGAAAAAATTTGAGTCCGGCCTCGGTTCCAGCTTTGAAGTGTTGCAGGCCGACAATGACTGGCAAACGGCGCAGAGCAATTATTTCAACGGCTTGTACAATGCCATTGTTGCCAAAATATCTTACCAGGCTGCCCTGGGGAAATTACCATAAATCAAAACAATTTTTCAATATCAAAACAATCGTTTTTATGCAATCGTTTATCAAAACTTTTTTGTTATCGTCCCTCATTCTTTTATCCATATCGTGTGGCTCCAAAACGGATGATGGCGGGTTAAGCAAAAAGAGAGAAAAGCTGGAAGCTTTCAAAAAGCAACAGGCTGATTTAAACACCAGCATTACCAAACTGGAAGCAGACATTGCCAAGCTGGATACATCGGCGAAACCGGAAAATGCCAAACTGGTCATCCTTGATACCGTAGAACTTCAACAATTCACCCATTATATAGACCTCCAGGGCAAAGTGGATGCGGAGAACATCTCTTACATCAGCCCACGTGGGCAGGGCGGACAAGTGAGAGCCGTGTATGTGAAAGAAGGCCAGCTTGTTCACAAAGGACAACTGCTGCTGAAACTGGACGATGCTGTTTTAAGGCAAAATATTTTGGCTGCCAAACAAGGAATGGCTTCTGTAAAAAATCAGTTGGAATTGGCAAAAAATCTTTACCAGCGCACAAAGAATGTTTGGGAACAACACATTGGCACAGAAGTACAATTACTACAGGCAAAAACCAATGTAGAAGTCCTGGAAAACCAACTGAAAACCCAGCAGGAAAATGTGAGAGTAATGCAAGAGCAACTGAGCATGGCCAATGTGGTCAGCAACGTGAATGGCGTGGCCGACCAGGTCACTATTCATGTGGGTGAAATGTTTACAGGTGCGCCAACAATGGGTATTAAGATTGTGAACAACGCCAACCTGAAAATAGTCACCAATGTTCCTGAAAACTACCTGTCGAAAGTAGCAAAGGGAACACCCGTGATTGTGAGTGTACCCGACATCAACAAGACTTATAACTCTACTATTTCTCTAATCGGCCAGGACATTAATTCTGCCTCCCGTGGTTTTATTGCAGAGGCCAAAGTGCCTAACGACAAGGTGTTGAAACCCAACCTGACAGCTATGGTAAGGATTCAGGATTACACTGTTCCCAACGCTGTCACCATTCCTGTTAATATCATTCAGACCGATGAAGCCGGAAAGTTTGTGCTGGTTTCTGCCAACGAAGGCGGTAAAAAAATTGCCCGGAAAAGAGCTATCACAATAGGTGAATTATACGGCGACAGGCTGGAAGTGAAAAGCGGTTTGCAAAGCGGCGATGTCATCATCACCGAAGGTTTCCAGGGAGTGTATGACGGGCAAACAATTGTGACCAAAGCATAATATTTTTAAAGAAAATTCTTAGTTGGATATATCTAAACAACCACCCCCGGGTGGTGCAAACAAAACTCTATGTCTGTATTAGAAAATTTCAAAGACAAGTTTAAGGAATTTGGACCTACAACCTGGTCCATCAAAAATAAAACGTCCATTTACCTGCTTATTATTTTTGTATCGGTCATTGGTGTTACCCAATTTGTTACGCTGCCCAAGGAGCAGTTTCCAGACATTGTTATTCCCACCATTTACATACAAACCATTTATGTAGGCAACTCACCAAAGGATATGGAAAACCTGGTGACACAGCCCATAGAAAAGCAACTTAAAGGCATTACCGGAGCCAAAATCAACAAACTCACCAGTACTTCTGTGCAGGATTATTCGGCCATTTCAGTCGAGTTCAACACAGATATTAAAGTGGATGTGGCCTTGCAAAAAGTGAAAGATGCTGTGGACAAAGCCAAAAAAGATCTGCCGACCGACCTGACACAGCAACCCAACGTGCAGGAAGTCAGCTTTTCTGAAAATCCGATCATGTTTGTCAACATCAGCGGCGACTATGACAGGGTGAAACTGAAAAAGATGGCCGATGACATGCAGGACAGGCTGGAGGAACTACCCCAGATAACCCGTGTTGACATTGTGGGTGCGCCGGAAAGAGAGTTCCAAATCAACGTGGATAATTTCCGAATGCAGGCCAGCAACATTACTTTCGATGACATTGCCAATGCTGTGGCCCGTGAAAACACCGACATCAGCGGTGGCCTGCTCGAGGTAGGGAATATGAAGCGTACACTACAGGTAAAGGGTCAGTTTAAATCGGTTGCAGACATACAAAAGATTGTGGTTCGCAACACAAGCAGCCAGCCTATTTACCTCAAAGACATCGCCACGATTAAAGACACTGTAAAAGAAACAGAAAGTTATGCACGGCTGAACGGAAAAAACGTTATTACCCTCAACATCATTAAGCGGAGCGGCGAAAACCTGATTGAAACATCCGATGGCGTAAAGAAACTGGTGGATGAAATGAAGGCAAGCATTTTACCCAGAAACCTGAATGTGGTCATCACCGGAGATAGCAGCAAAGCGACCCGTACATCTTTTAATGACCTCGTTAACAGTATTGTCATCGGCTTCATACTTGTGTTGCTCATTCTCATGTTTTTTATGGGTGTTACCAATGCATTCTTTGTAGCCTTGTCTGTACCCCTCAGTATGTTTGTAGCCTTCCTGTTTTTGCCTGCGGCAGAATGGATAACCGGCAGCAGTGTTACACTCAACTTCATGGTGCTTTTCGCCCTTTTGTTTGGCTTGGGCATTATTGTAGATGATGCTATTGTGGTCATCGAAAACACCCACCGTATTTTTGTGGAGGGCAGGGGCAAACTCAGCAGCGGCATAGCCGCAAGGGCGGCGGCAGGCGAAGTATTCATCCCTGTTCTGGCGGGAACATTGACCACGCTGGCTCCGTTCTTCCCTCTCCTGTTCTGGCCGGGCATCATTGGCAAGTTCATGATTTATTTGCCCACCATGCTCATCTTCACACTGGCGGCTTCGCTGGTGGTGGCCTTCATTATGAACCCCGTGTTTGCAGTCGATTTCATGAACCACGAAGAACATGGTGACAAGCCGAAAAAAGCAGTCTTTACAAGCGCACCATTTCTCATTACACTCATCGTGGGCATAC
>JAYTGA010000164.1:0-8782 GCA_043733905.1 Segetibacter sp. | reverse complement strand
TTTGCGAAAACGAACCAGGTTGCGCTCCTGCTGCAGGTCTTCATCAGGCACATGAATGCCTTGCAACAAACCGGCAGCATGATGACGTGCAAGCCGCACCGCATCTACTTTATCGGTCTTGTTTTTCTTCTCCTTATCACTGCCCGGCACATCACCCGCATGAACAATGATGCACTCCATGCCAGCAGCCGTCAATTGGCGTTGCAGGTTAAAACCCCATGCACAACTTTCATACACACATTTTAAAATAGCCCCGCTGTAGTGCTTCTTCAAAAAGTCAATCAACTCACCGCTGTTGCCGCTTATGCGGTGGTTACCCAACACAAGACCGTGATAAAACAGGCCCACCTGCCAGTCTTTCTTGTGGACATCAATGCCAACATAAATTGTTTTACCACTAAAATCAATCATCGTTTTACCTTTGTTCAAGGTTTCGGTTGTAGCTGAAGTTTGCTGTCTCATAAAATTTATTTTTTAGCAAAATTCTTCTTTGCAGCTAAATATTGGACTGCTGCTACGCCGAAACCCTTTTACATATAGACTCACTGCATCTTTTTGTTTTTCAATTTGGCTTTTTCCACCGTATGTTCAGCATTTGCAGCTTAGGATAAAGTAAAGGCAAAGGCTGTTGGACAACAAAACATGGAAAAAGCTGAATAATGGTATGCCGTACAAGGGAGTGACACAACGAAGTCGCCCAAAGCATCAAATGCCGGTAACAAAAAAATGCAGCTTCACCAACTTGGTTTCCGCCTAAAAAATTATCAACATTCTTAAATGGTCAGATCTGGGTCAATGCAAGGAACATTTTCCCGGCCTTTTATTTTGATTTAAAATCCTAATTTCACCTAATGAAAGAAGCCTCCACATACATATCCATCGACCCCGAAATCCGGTTTGGAAAACCTTGTATAAAAGGGACAAGAATAGCTATCGCAGACATTTTGCAATGGCTTGCCTCCGGCATGACCCACCAGCAAATCATGGACGATTACCCATCCATAAAGGAAGAGCATATTTTGGCAGCCCTTGCCTTTGCTGCCCATAGAGAATCAATCATTAAAATGGTAGCAGCCTGATATGAAATTGTTGTTAGACGCAAATATCTCGTGGCGTTTAGCAGCCAGGCTAAAGGCACATTTTGAAGATTGCTTTCATGTTGACTTTATAGGCCTGACCATTCCTGCAAAAGATATTGACATTTGGAATTACGCCTTGACTCACAACTTCATTATCGTTACCAATGATGAAGACTATCTTGATTTTTTAAACTTTAAAGGATTTCCTCCAAAAGTCGTTTTGTTGAGGACAGGCAATCAGAGCAATGCTTATGTTGAAACTTTGCTGATAAAGCACATGACAGATATTAAGGCATTGTCCAACTCATCTGATCATGGTGTGCTTGAGCTATATTGATTTATAGTAACTATTCTTTTTTGAAGCTACCATTGACGGGTTTCTATCTAATCCTCCTGCTACCTTGCCATCCTGTCAGACAAAAATCGTTTGGTACTTAATTTGGTCATGAGCCAAAAAAATTATCAACATGCAAAAAGGTCAGATAAGGGTCAGTACCGAAAACATTTTTCCCATCATCAAAAAATTTCTCTACAGCGACCACGAAATTTTTGTTCGCGAACTGGTGAGCAATGCGGTGGATGCTTCGCAAAAATTAAAGACACTTTCATCCATTGGCGAGGCTAAAGGCGACATGGGTGAACTGCGTGTAGATGTGGAGTTGGATGCCAAAGAAAAAACCATCACCATCAGCGACCGCGGCGTGGGCATGACACAGGAAGAGGTGGACAAATACCTGAACCAGGTGGCATTTAGCGGAGCGGAAGAATTTGTAAAAAAATACAAAGGACAAAACGAAGAAAACATCATTGGCAAGTTTGGCCTCGGCTTTTACAGCGCCTTTATGGTCAGCGAAAAGGTGGAGGTCTATACCAAAAGTTTCCGCGACGAACCCGCCACATTCTGGAGTTGCGATGGCAGCCCTGAATATGAATTGTACGCCATTGAAAAAGCAGACAGGGGAACAAAAATTGTCTTGCACATCAGCGAAGAAAGAAAAGAGTTTTTAGATGCCGGTCGCATCAAAGGCATACTGAACAAGTTCTGTAGGTTCCTGCCTGTCGCCATTTATTTTACCGATAAAAACGACATAAAAGAAACAAAAGAAGGCGAAGAAAAAGAAGTTGAAAAGCCCATCAACAATACCTCTCCGGCCTGGACAAGAAAGCCTTCCGACCTCACAAAAGAAGACTACGAAAACTTTTACAAAGAACTTTATCCCTACGGCGAAACGCCGCTTTTCTGGATTCACCTCAATGTGGATTATCCGTTTAACCTGACTGGCATTTTGTATTTCCCCAAAATAAAACAGAGCTACGAAATACAGAAAGATAAGATTCAGTTGTACAGCAACCAGGTCTTTGTGACCGATGAGGTAAAGGACATTGTACCCGAATTTCTGATGCTGCTTCATGGTGTCATAGACAGCCCCGACATTCCGCTAAACGTGAGCCGCAGCTACCTTCAGGGCGACCCCAACGTGAAGAAAATAAATGCCCACATCACCAAAAAAGTAGCCGATAAACTGGAAGAAATTTTCAGGAACGAACGCCCTTCTTTTGAGCAGAAATGGGAAAGCCTCGGCCTGTTTGTAAAATACGGAATGATAACCGATGACAAGTTCCTGGACAAGGCCAATAAGTTTTTGGTGATGGAGGGAGTAGGGGAGACCTCACCCCAACCCCTCTCTCCGCCTTCGGACGGACAGGCAGGAGAGGGACAAGACGAAGTGGTAAACGCTTCTGCGAATAAATTTTATACCCTTGAAGAGTATAAAATAGCGACTGAAACGTTGCAAAAAAACAAAGACGGCAAACACGTTATCATCTACACCACCGACCCCGTGCAGCAGGATGCTTATGTGCAGGGTGCAAGGGCAAAAGGATATGTGGTGGTGAAGATGGAAACGCTGATTGATACCTCTTTCATCAACCAGATGGAAATGAAATGGGAGAACGTTCAGTTTGTGCGGGTGGATGCCGACATTGCCGATAACCTGGTGGACAAAAATGAGGATACTTCAAGTGTTCTATTGAAGGATGAAGAAGAAAAACTGAAAACATTGTTCAGTGGAAATGTGAGCGAATTGCACATCAATGTAGAGGTAAAAGGTTTAAGTATTGATGCGCCTCCTGTAGTAGCAACAAGACCCGAGTTTATGCGCCGCATGAAGGACATGGGTGCCATGGGCGGCGGCATGGCAGCATGGTATGCCAACATGCCCGACGAAGTGAACCTGACCGTAAATGGCAACCACAAAATATTCCAGTCAATACTGAAAGAAGACAACGAAGCCTTGCAGGAAAAACAGGTACGCAACCTTGCAGACCTTGCACTGTTGAGCCAGGGATTGCTGAAAGGAAATGCCCTCACATCTTTCATCAACCGAAGCGTTGAACTGATGGAAACTGAGAAGAAGGCTTTAGCTTAAAATCTTCAACATGAATACCGAAAAGGATGATGGCGAAAGTTGTCATCCTTTTTTTATTTTAAGGAATCTTTGTCTAATTTTATGCTATGAAATTTGAAGATAAAAATAAGATTTCAACACCACCACGTACAGCGTTAGAAGTATTCGAAATGCTTCCGGAAGGTACAATGGTAGAAGTGATTCATAACACAATCTATATGTCGCCATCACCCATATATCAGCACCAAAAAACCGTATCTAAACTATTCAATTTGCTTTTTACTTTTATTGAAGACAATACTTTGGGGGATTGTATTATCTCACCTATTGATGTTTATTTTGACGATGAAAATGTTTTTCAACCAGACATTATTTTTATTGCAAAAGAAAATCTCAAAATTGTAAAGGAAGGTAAAGTAAAGGGCAGCCCGGATATTGCAATTGAGGTGCTTTCAGGCAATAAAGATTTTGATTTGGTGATGAAAAAAGGAGTCTATGAAAATTTTGGTGTAAAAGAATATTTTGTTGTAAATCACGCAACCAAAGAGGTGATTACTTTTTACCTTGAAGGCAGCAAATTTAAAGAACAGGAAAAAAAGATTGGAAAGCTAAAATCTAAATTGTTGAAGAAGGTTTTTTCCTTTTAGCAAAAAACTTTTCTTTTACTGTTTTGAAAAAGTGAATTGCCAATCCTTTTGCGAAGCAAAAAATCCTTTTTTAACCGTTTAATTCAAACTAAAAAAATCCTTTTAATCCATTCAATCCGTGTTATCTGTGTTCCCTATCCGATTCAAGAATTCTCATGCGGACTATAATCAAATTATTTTTCACTCAACCTGAAATCGCACACTTTCAACCGCAGGCTTGTCTGCCCGTTCCATTCATTTTCTTCTACCGTAAAAACGACATCCAATGGTTGTTTACTTTCAATGAGTGGAAACTTATCGGCCATGTTAAAACCAATTCCGGTGAAGCTGCAATTGTTTTGTTTGAGGGAAAAACGAATATGCTGTTCTTTCAAAATTTTGCTTTGCCCCGTATCTGCCACATTCTTTGCAATGAAGACTGGCCGAAGGTTTTCTGGCCCGTAAGGCTCCATTTGGTGAATGATGTTGAAGAAAGGAACGTTCAGTTCGTTGAAAGAAATTTCTGCATCAATTACCTGCTCAGGCACCAGCGAATCAGGGTGTATGGAGGCGTTCACCACCTCTTCAAATTTGTTGGAAAACGCGGTGACATTTTCAGGCAGAAGAGTCATGCCTGCCGCCGCAAAATGCCCGCCATAGCCCAGCAAATGTTCCCTGCACGCATGGATTGCTTCGTAGAGGTTGAATCCGGTCACACTTCTTGCACTACCTGCGGCCACATCGCCGCTGCGAGTCAGCACCACGGTAGGGCGATAGTAAGATTCAATTAACCTTGATGCCACAATGCCTACCACGCCTTTGTGCCAGTGTTCCTGATACAAAACTGTTGACATGCGGTCAGTCATTTTTTGCTCTTCAATCATGGCAAGAGCTTCTTCGGTAATGGTGGTATCGGCAGTGCGCCTTTCAGTGTTGTCTATATGTAGTAATTCGGCCAGGGCAGTTGCTTTGGCGCAGTCTTTTTCAATGAAAAGCTGTACTGCTTTTTTGCCATCATCCATCCGTCCGGCGGCGTTCACCCTTGGAGCAATAATGAATACAAGGTTGCTGATAAACATTTCTTTTTGCACACCTGCCAAATCCATCAATGCCTTGATACCATTGCACGGATTTGTATTCACCTGTTGCAAACCAAAGTAAGCCATCACACGGTTTTCACCCGTCATGGGTACAATATCTGCGGCTATGGCCGTGGCCAATAAATCCATGTAGCACAGGTAGCTTTCCTGCGGAAGGCCGAGTGTTTCAGCCAGTGCAGTCATCAGTTTAAAACCAACACCACAACCACACAATTCTTTGTAAGGATAGCTGCAATTATTTTGCTTGGGATTTAATATAGCCACCGCCGCAGGCAGTGTATCGTCGGGCAAATGATGGTCGCAAATAATGAAGTCAATATTCAATGTATTTGCATAGTCCACAAGGTCAATGGATTTGATACCACAATCCAGGGCAATGATTAAGCTAAAGCCATTTTTCTTGGCAAAATCAATCCCTGCTTTTGATACGCCATAACCCTCGCGGTATCGGTGGGGAATGTAGTAATCAACTTCGTTGTAAAAGGCTTTAATAAATTGGTACATGCTGGCTACAGACGTTGTCCCATCTACATCGTAGTCACCAAAGACCAATATTTTTTCGTTGTTTTTAGTCGCTGAAACAATGCGGTCAACGGCCTTGCGCATGTCCTTCATCAGCCACGGGCTGTGCAGTTGCGACAGGTGCGGCCTGAAAAAATCTTTGGCTTTTTGGTAAGTGTCCACACCGCGGTTCACCAGTATTTTGCAAAGTGTATTGTTTATCTTCAAAGACTGTTGCAGTCCACCCACTTTTTCAGCTTCCACATCCAGTATTTTCCACTTCTTCTCCATTTTGTTGTTTAATAGTTTCGGTCTGTTGTGTATCGTACCAATTCTTCCAGTCCTTTTCTAACATC
The DNA here is from genome assembly GCA_043733905.1 of Segetibacter sp. Classification (GTDB taxonomy): domain Bacteria; phylum Bacteroidota; class Bacteroidia; order Chitinophagales; family Chitinophagaceae; genus Segetibacter. Next base: position 2,712 of record JAYTGA010000164.1, on the reverse strand, counting down.
GCTGTCAGGAAAATGATATAAAACAGCTAAAGCTTCATCCCGGTAAGCCATCATTTTTTGCTTTGCATATTCAATCCCTCCGGCTTTGTGTACCTCATCTATTACATACCTTACTTTGTCCTTATTATCATTTTCGTTTTTGACAATATAAATTAATTTTTTGCGAAGCAGATAAGAAACATTGTTGAGTGTGTAGATGAGTGGCAGTGTAAGTTTTTTCTCTTTTATATCGTTTCCGGTAGGCTTTCCAATGTTTGCATTTCCATAGTCAAACAGGTCATCTTTTATTTGAAAAGCAATGCCGGTTTTTTCGCCAAAAATCCGCATTTTTTCCACAGATTCATCGTCGGTAAATGTGGTAGAAGCACCTGCAGCACAACTTGACGCCACCAGCGATGCTGTTTTACTTCGAATAATCTCAAAATAAACATTTTCATCCAGGTTCAGGTTTCTTGCTTTTTCCATTTGAAGAAGTTCCCCCTCACTCATTTGTTTAACTGCTGTAGAAAGTATTTTTAAAGTTTTAAAATCATCATTGTCCAGGGAAAGGAGCAGCCCTTTTGACAAAAGGTAATCACCAACAAGAACCGCAATCTTATTTTTCCAGAGTGCATTTATGGAAAAAAATCCCCGTCTTTTCATGGAATCATCTACAACATCGTCGTGTACAAGCGTGGCAGTGTGTAACAATTCGACTAAAGAAGCTGCCCTGTATGTTTGATCATTTATTTTCCCACCTAACTTTGCACTCAATAACACAAACATTGGTCTTAGTTGTTTGCCTTTACGTTTGACGAGATATTGCATTATCTTATCTAACAGAGATACATTGCTTTTAACGGCCTGTCTAAAGTGTATTTCAAATTCTTTCAACTCTTGTGATATGATTTGTAAAGCTATTTCCATTTTTATATTGAGGGATGCAAGTTAAATAGGATTGATCATAAGTTAGTTTTTGAATGAAAGTAACGGATTGATGTGCAAAACTCCTATTTTCTATGCAGCTAATGCAACTTCGATTATGTCTAAAAATTGACTGAAATGTTTGTATGATTTTTCATTATGTAAAAAGAGTTTCCAATTAGTTTGTTATTTCATCATCAAAAGTTACTTTTGCAGAAATCAAACAACAGTTTAGTTCAGTAATACAAAATTTAAAACACAGCTATGGCACGAAAAAAGTTCACATTTATTTTAAGTCTTTTATTCCTCTTTTCCTATGTTGCAAATGCACAGGGAGATGCGGGATATGACTGGAAAGATTCCTCAAAAATTCCCACAAAAAGACTTCCTCAGCAAACCGAGTTTTTAAACAATAACTATCCTTACCCGGCAAAGCCAAGAAGCAAGGCTGAATTGGGTTTTAGTGCTGGAAACAGTATGATCATTGGTGATGTTAATCCAAAAGCAGATTTAGGTTTTGGTCTATCTCTGCGAAAAGCCTTTTCACATACATTCTCTTATAGACTGGGATATTTCGGTTCTTATAACCAAGGTTATCCAAGTGGATACCAGAAAACTTTGCAATACAGGTCTTACCAAAACTGGAGTCACAGGGCTGGTTTAGATTTCATCGCATCTTTGAATACAAATAGTGCGTATCGTGGTAATCCTAAAACCAATATCTATATTTTTGGTGGTGTTGATTTGATTGCAACTAAAGTATTTTTTGCAAACCCCAATGGCCAGCAAATTGATAAAGCCTATTCAATATTTTACGGAAATGGTATCTACCGTGCAGGACAACCCGCAAATGCCCAATATTATGTTGATGAAATTGCCAACAGTAAAGATGGTACTATCACTACATTTGGTCCTAAAGCTCCTGCTGGCTTTACCAATGGAAGAAGGTCGTGGACTCTGCTGGGAGGTGCAAGCACAGGTGCAGGTATTGCATTTAAATTAAGCAAAAAAGTGAATATTGGTCTTGAACAACGCTTCACTTTCACACCTTACGATTATCTTGATGCTGTTAAAAGTGCAGGAAACGATATATACAGTTACACAAGCGCAAGATTAAATCTGAATGTCGGAAGTTCCTCTAAGAAAGTTGAGCCATTGTGGTGGTTGAATGGAAACAATTATGTTTACAATGAGATCAATCGTCCACAACATATGAAAATACCTCCTCCGGTTTTACCTGATGCAGATGGCGATGGGGTAACAGATCAGTTTGACATGGAGCCTAACACTCCCGCCGGTGCCCCGGTTGATGTGCGTGGTGTAGCTAAAGATACTGATGGCGATGGTGTTCCTGATTACAAAGACAAGGAATTGCTGACTTCACAGAAATGTTTCCCTGTTGATGCAGAAGGTGTTGGAACCTGCCCTGAACCTGCATGTTGCACAGAGCTCAGAACGAAATTGAATAGCGGGGAATATGGTACCGTAACAGATCATATTCAACCTGCAAACTGCGGATTGAGCAACCTGCCATCTGTACAGTTTAAAGTCGGTAAAAATGCTTTAACTACTATGGCTGTTGGTACACTTGCAAAGATAGCAGCACAAATTAAATCAGCTCCGGATTGCCACATCAAAGTTGTAGGCCATGGTGCTAGTGATAAAAATTCACAACAATCCAGTTGGGACAAGGTGAATTCTGTGATCAGGTATTTAGTAGAAAGACAAGGAATCAGCCAGGATAGATTTATCTTCTCTTACGGTGAAGAGGGCGATGTAAATACAGTTGACCTGTCTGCTACAAAAGAA
>JAYTGA010000163.1:0-3934 GCA_043733905.1 Segetibacter sp. | reverse complement strand
CCTTGTGAGCCTGGGCATTTTCCGCAAGCTGCACTACTGCCACACGGCCGATTTGGGGCTGCACACTTACAGGTGCGACGACCCGGACTGCAATCACCTGCACTACCAATACCATAGCTGTGGCAACAGGCACTGTCCCAACTGTGGCGGGCTAAAAAAAGAACAATGGGTAGAAGATCTTTCTGCACAGCTTTTTCCGACTGCTTACTATCATGTTGTGTTTACGGTGCCACATGAGTTCAACGCTTTGACACTGGGCAACCGCAAACAAATGTATAACCTGTTGTTTGAGGCGGCAAGTGCTACGCTGCTGCAGTTTTCTCATGATCCGCAACACCTTGGTGCAACCTGTGGCATTACCACGGTACTGCATACGTGGGGGCAGAATTTGAGCTTTCACCCGCACCTGCACTGCATTGTAAGCGGTGGCGGGGTCAAAGATGGCAAATGGGTAGAGGCTAAAGGTGTGAACAACAATTTTCTTTTTCCAGTCAAGGCAATGAAGGTGGTGTATAAAGCTATTTTTCTAAAAAAGCTACGGTTGCTGGTGGCAAAGGGCTTGCTGCAAACGGTAGGTGTGGATGTGGAACAGGCAATTAAAAATGCAGGTTTTAAGCAGTGGAATGTCTATGCCAAAAAGCCTTTTGGCAGCGTGGCAACGGTGGTGGAATATTTAGGACGATACACCCACAAGGTGGCCATTACCAAACATCGGATAACTTCTATAACAGACCATGCAATTACGTTCAACTACAAAGATTACGCAGATGGCGACAAGCAAAAGTCAATGGAACTGCCTGTTGGTGAGTTTCTGCGGCGGTTTGAGCAACATTTTTTGCCGCGTGGTTTTGTGAAAATAAGGCACTTTGGCTTTTTGCAAAATCATGGAAAAACAACACGGCTCAATGCCGTAAGAGCAACGATGGATTTGCAACCGCTGCCGCCCAAAGTGCAGGTGCCAGTTGCTATCAGAATGCTTGAAAAGTTTGGTAAAGACATTGCCCAATGTCCAAAATGCAATAAGGGAAAACTGGTGCTGGTGGCCATTGTTTACCCGCTATCAATGATTCATTGTCAATTATCAATTGTCAACAAAGTGCCACCATAAAACTAAAACTGAGCATGCAAATGAACACAGACATGGTCACCACTTATAGCCAACCACCCTGCCCGCCGCACCCCGCTGTGGGTAAGGGATGGTATGCAATGATGCAACTGCTATACCCTCAACCACCCCGCTGTCAAAGCTTTTGCCGTGCAGCCACCCCGCTGCAAAGCAGGCCAAAAGCTACTAATTGCATATAGACAAGGTGCAAACACCCGACCCCGGTGTCGGTCAACAAAGAATAACCAAAAGCCCACGCTGAAAACCCGATGATGGGAAAACTTTGGGCTTTCGGCTATTCTTCTTAATGTAAGGCGCAGTTTAGTTTTCTTTGGGTTCGTTATCTTCAAAGAAAAGTTTACGAAACTGTCTAATCAAGTTTAGGTCGGTTTGGTCTTTATCATTTCGATATGTAACTATGGGCGGTTGTGCATTAAGTTCTTCTTCTGAATAAATCATTTTGATAAGACTATCGGCGTAATGCTTATCTACTATCGAAATTAGCATATTGTATTCCTCTTCTCCAAAATCAACTTTAAAAAGATTAGGTTTCAATGAACTCCAACCTGTAGGAGTAACTGCACGAATTAAGTCAACAATTTTTTTGGGGTCACTATCCAAATAATCTCTCACGTATTTATTGAGAGCTTCCTTATCTATTATTGACCAAGAATTTAAAAGGTATTTTGCTTCGATTGAAAACTTCTCAAATAATGAAATACTTCCTGCTTCTTTTAAGGCTCGTTCAATCATTACTTGCGCAAGTTCTTTGTCGCCGTTATCGTCAAATATTTTTTCCTCTGGTTCACCACTAGTAATCCAAGTAACAAGGTCATACGCAAAGTCAAATGGCTGCGCAACTTGTAATAGTTCCTTTGCAAGAGATAATTGTTCATCTTTTTGTTTATGCTTTTTTATGAGTTGGTGAATAAAAATGGCAGCTTGTCCATTTGATGTCTCAAAGCTCATCAAATAATTATGTCTTCCTTTTGGAAATGTTTCGGAAATAATGGAGATTGCTTTTGCAAGTTGAGTTGATGTTTTCCAATCAAACTCCTTTTCAATAATTCGGACTTTATGCAAAAAATTATCGGGTGAACTTTGTAAAACAAGTTCCTTGATGTGAGCTGCTGTTTCCTCAATACTTTGAGATGGAATTTCTTCAAGAAAGGCTGTAAAAGCTAAATCAGAAAGCTCGCCTTTTATAACAGCGTAACTAAAAAATCTATTGAAATATTGGGGTGAAACAATTCTCTTATTTTTATACCACTCATTAAAATTTTCTGAATGATAGACATGATTACCAAAAACCTCATTAAGGCGTGGAAATAGCTCTGTGAGCAAGTCCTTAATTCCTTTCCGTTCTTTCTTCGATAAGTTTTCTCCAAGTTGCTCTAAATGTTTTGTAATATCTTTCTTCTTGTCCTCGTCCTTTCCATGTGAATAACTGTGAGAATAAGAGTTAATGAAATATTCAGGATGAACTTTGATAAATTCATAGTGCAATGGGTAAAAGATTTTTATCCCTTCTATCAACATTAAATCAACCATATTAACTTCTCCTTCTAAGAGTGGCAATGAAAAAGAAAGTGTGTTGCCATATCTAACTGCTAATCTGGGAGTGTCAAGTTTAATAAGAATATTACTCGAAAACTCACTAACAAATCTTCTGACCTCTTTTTCATCAAGCTGAATATTATTCGAACCAATAGCTTTATCTACCAGTTGAAAACAATAATCTTTCAAAGCTCCTGGTTGAGCTACGGGAATTTTTAGAGGTACTTGAATTATTTTCTCCAAGAAATTCTGCCCTGCTTCGGCATTTCCCTCACCAAATCTTCCCCCAATTGCCGAGGATACCATTCTTTCGTCAAACGAAAGAATGTATGTCGTGTAAGCAAAATTAGCAGTTAATTTTACTAATCGGAATACAGCGTGAATTTCATTTTTGTCAAGTCTGTCAATATCATCTATAAATACTACTACTTTTTTTTTGTTTTCTTGTAGAATGCTTTCTATTCTTTCTTTAAGAGTTTCAATATCTACATCTGCAAGTATATCCCCTGCGCTTTCGGCTGTTCCTCCAACATTTATTCCAAGTAAAGGAATGTCAAAATTTAAAAGCTTTCCATACTTCTTAAATAGCTCCCCAATTTTTTCTTTTTTAGTTTTAAGGTTTGCTTCTAATGATGAAGCAAGCACTTGAAAGAAGTGAATTAATAAGGCGTTTTCATCAGTATATCTCCAAGGATTAAACTTAATTGAAATTACATTTTCACTATTTTTAAGTTCTTCATCTATGAAATTGAGTACAGAGGTCTTGCCCTCTCCCCAAACACCATATATACCAATTACAATTCCTTCGCTATTTTCTCTGTCAAAAATAGTTTGTGCAATTCTTTTAGCAAAACCCGCTCGTTGAAATTTATCTTCTTGCTTATCGGTTATCGGTTTGTCTGACGAAAAATGTTTTTCCATGAAATAGAGAGTGCTTATGCGTTGAGATAAAATTGCGCCAACGAACAGGGCTTGCTGCAGGTGTGGAATTAGCATTCCGTCAGCCCGGAGCTGCTGCTGATTGATGAACTAAAAGTACAGGTTAAAAACCAAAAGCCAAATAGCATTCCGTCAAACCCGGACTGAAGCCGAGTAGCGAACTGCTGCTGATGCTGCCAACGTCCAGCCACACTTGCAGCAAGCCCCATGTTGAACCAACACCTTCGGTGAAGGCCGTACAATATCAGGTAAAAGCTATAACTTTCCAAATCAAATAGGACAAATGAACCTATCCGTTTTAAAACGTTTAAAAAGTAGTGCCAAAATATGGCT
>JAYTGA010000162.1:0-1985 GCA_043733905.1 Segetibacter sp. | reverse complement strand
CAAAACGGGCTTCTAATGTTTTGAGTAGTTCTTCACTTTGTTTTGGTGACAATTCCTTTTTATTGCCTTTCATACTTTTATATTATCTGTTGAAATCGAATCCCGATAGCTATCGGGCTGATCATTTAATCCCTTTCCATTGAGAATTTGCTGCATACATTTTTCCACCCTTGCCTCCCGCGTTTTGGATTGTTTGGGTGCAGAAAAATGCAGCAAGTATGCTCTTTGCCGTCCCGGCGTCAATGCTTTAAAAGCAGTTTTCAAGGCAGGTATCTCATCTAATTTATTTTGAAATTCTTTAGCAATTTTGAATTCGGAGGGCTTTTTTAAAGGCACTTTCAAACCGGCTTTTTCCACTTCAATGGCTTCATGAATATAGGTTTTCAAAATGGGTTCCATCTTAACTATTTCCCGCACATTGGTGAACCGGGCCTGGCGCCCTGCCTGCACATTCTCCGTTTGTTGGATCAGAAGACCCTTGCCATCTTTTAACAAGGCACCTTTGAAAAACAAAAGCGCACAGTATTCTTTAAACACATGTATCAATACTATGTTACTTTTCTCAAACGTGTAACAGGGAACACCCCACTTTAACTCTTCGGTAAGCCCACAATCAAGAACGATCATTCTCAATTGCTCAATTTCTTTCTGCCACTTTTTGGCTTTACTAAAATAAAAATCAACCCTGGGATTTATTATACTCTTTGTCATGGTATGTTATTTTAAAATACAAGTGTAATGTTAGCATATTCTCTTATGTTCTTATTTCGTAACATAGTTCCACCATTCCGCTTTTGTAGGCTGTCACGTCTTTCAGATGCAATGGTTGTTCTTGCCCTATGTGGTCAAAAAACAATGTTCCTTCACCCAAAATAATAGGTAAAATTGATAACCTTATTTCATCCGCCAATTTTAAACGAATGAAATCTTTTACAAGCATTGCTCCGCCTACAATCCAAACATTCCTGTAGTTTGGTTTCAGTCGTTCATTCACAAGTTTGTTCAGGTCGCCCGAATAAAATTCAATGTTCTTTCTGTCAACCGGAAGGTTTCTGTTAGTTACAACAATAGCCGGCGTGTCGCCATATGCCCACCCATAAGATCTTGAAAGTTCCAGGGCATGTTCGTACGTACGGGATCCCATTACATAGCAATCTATTGTTTTAAGAAATTCTTCCGGGTCTTGTCCGGAAACACCCTTTTCGTAGTAATCAGATACCTCAAACCACGAAACGCTATTGTCTTTTTTGGCAATAATTCCGTCAAGACTTGAAACCATATGTATTGTCACTTTAAATGAGTCTGTCGTCATTTGTTAGTATGTGTAAGGGATAGCAAGGAGAAGTAAGTTATCCGAAAAATTTGGGTAGAAATAAACAAATGATATCAAAGGTGTAACGAGAGCATGAAGAATGAATATATATCTTATCCACCTTTGGGATCCCTGTTTTTCAAATATTGGAATAGCAAATAAGGTTGCTAGTCCCATGAAGATATAACCTATTGCAATCGAAGTCCCAAAAGAGGGAATGTGGAGTTTGCCTTAGAATACTGATCTTGTCTGAAGTTCCTTTAACTGTCATAGGAATTACTGTAGCCAATTGAACAACATAATTAGAAGTTACAAATATTACATAGATGACTGTAAAAAGAAGAGCTGCGTGGTCTCCAAAATTTTTTATCAGCGGATACAATATAATGAAGTGCTAGCATTTCAACCATAAAAGGAATAACAATGCAAAGAGAAAAGCTATAAATGAAAATTTCATCCAATGGATAAGTGAGAAGTCCCAAAAGTTGTAACAATTTAGCGATAGTGAAGGCAACTGTTGAACCAAATGCAATAAGCCCTGACCAAAATCCAATTTTATAAATTGTTTTATTCATCTCTGGCTTTTAATGAGTACAAGCTACGAGGGTTTTTTTGTCTTACGCTACAATTACCAGCCGTTGCTGGTGTTCCAATTAATCCACATAGATTATTT
>JAYTGA010000161.1:0-21845 GCA_043733905.1 Segetibacter sp. | reverse complement strand
GGAGAATTTGTCGGCTTTATTTTCAATAATGTCGGACAAAATTGGGAATTTGTCCGCTTTATTTAGAATAATGTCGGACAAAATTGGGAATTTGTCGTCTTTATTTTCAATAATGTCGGACAAAATTGAGAATTTGTCGTCTTTATTTAGAATAATGTCGGACAAGTATGGATACAAAGCTGTCTTGTTTGCCAACATTGCGGATAAGTTTTGGGGAAATGGGTTTTGAGAGGGCAGGCTTGGAGGAAGGAGCCTGGCAAAGTAGAAAGTCCAATAGACAAAATAATGCGCAATAATTAAAATGCGTCATAGCTGTATTTGCGAACTATTTTACAATGTTCGCATTTCAATTGTGGTTGATTATGAGAGGATAAAAAATTTTAGTAATGCTTGGAGGTGTGAAAACATTCGACTATTTTTTGAGTTGGCTGCAATTTTTCAAACTTAATATATCAAACTTAATATGAAATTAGAAAAAGTTGAAGATTTTTTAAAAGGGGCAAAAGGTGTTTTCCCTGAACTTTGCCAAAGCAGATTTTCTGACAATGCTACTCTCGTCGAGTTTATTTCAAATAACAAAGTGGATCTTTCTTTACAAAAATTACTTTCTTCTTTAGAAAGCGATCTTAATAAATATGATAAATCTTTATTGCTGAGAATATTTATAACTGCAAATATTATTTCCGCATCTGAATCAAATACCGGTATAAATATTAAAGAAATTTGGAAAAAAATTTATGAATCATTAATGATTGTTGAAACCGATGATATAATAGCTTCAGTCGGGTCACAAGGGTTTTTAGCAATCCCTTTATTTAGAATAGAAAAAGAAAGTGGCGATTTTTATTTTTTACGGTTACATATTTGGAGTTCAGATATTGATTCTCTGATAAACTCTGAGAACAAAAATAATTTACGAATTCACACTCATCAATTCTTTGCAAATAGCTGGATTCTTTGCGGTGAAGTTTTTAACACTCGATATATAGTAACACCATCATCTACTGAAACAAAATATACTCTTTTTGATATAAAATATAATAATTCAGATAAAAATAAAGTAAAAAATAACTCAATAGCAATAAATTCTAATGCTTTTATGAATGTAGAGCCAAGAGAAGTTGAAACTTATTCTAGCGGAGGTAAATATAATATTGAAGCTGATCATTTCCATATGTCAGAGGTAAATACAAAACTTGAAATTACTTCGACTGTATTTCTATTTAGCCATAATGGGAAAAAAGCGGAAATTTCTAGAGTGTTAGGTCCTGCGGGTTTAAAGGTATCAGAAATTAATAGACTAGAAAATGTAAATTTTGTACCTTTCCTAAGTAAAATTGATCAATTTTTAAGAGATGACTAATCCACAAAAAAACATGGTGCTAGATTGGATGAGAAAAATTCATCAAATGGAGTATGCACACCGTTATGAATCATTATATTGGGTCAAAATAGAAAAGTGGGTTGGGATTTTTGCATTTGCACTTTCAACTTTTATTGCATTCTCCTTTCGATTCCCAAAAGTTGATACGGAATTTTACAATAAACTTCCATTTTTTTTACATCAAGATTTCTTCGTTGCTTTTACTTCAACTGCTGTTGCCATACTTACTGGCCTACAAACCTTTCTTAAACCTGGTGAAAAATCAGGTCTACATAAGAATACAGCTAATGAATATGAAAGTTTGAGGCATAAAATAGAATTAGTCCTAACGATGAATGAAAGTGATGAGGACTTCAAAGAAAAAATTACTACTATTAAAAAAGAGTGGGAAAATCTTGATGCAATCAATGTATCAAATAAAAACTTTAGTAAGGGTAAAAACCGAGTAAACTCATTTAAAAAGTATCCAAAAGAACTAGGTTTTTTAGAAGATATACAATAAAACTACAGCTAATAACTAAGGTTTCGTCCTGCCCAACGGGCAAGGGATGAAACTGGTGTTGAACGAAACCTTCGGTAGCCGGTCACCGGGGCCGTGGTTGGTGTTTTTCACCAACCACCCAACTAACTCAATTTCGCCGTTCTGCTTTTAGCGACAAGAAATCTAAGCGAGTCTATTATTATATCTTTAAACTTACCGCAAATTAAGCAAACCTTTATCTATCTTCACAATTCAGTGGTTGGTGAAGAACACCAACCACGGCGGAAATAACAACAAACCATGGAGAAAGAACGCTTAGAGCATCTATCAATAGTTTTAGAAGTGATAGCTTTCTTTTTTGTGACGATTGATTTATATGGTAAAGAAAGATTACAAAAACTAAGAAATAAAATCGCTGGTTACACCACTAAAGAGCTATTTAATAAATTCATTCAAGCTAATGTATTAGCCCAAATAGTGAATGTTTTCGGAAGAATGTTTACTGGACATTCTGCACTTATTCCAATCGAAAGTTCCATATCCTCATGGGTATCCAGTAATCTCCCAAATCTATTTGGTTGGAGACGTACCTTTGTTGAATTCACATTGACAATATTGGCTTTTGCAATTTTTATAGGCATTCTTCTTCTAATAATATATCTACTAATTAAACTTTTAGTATTCATTTCAGAGCGTTATTCTTACGAAGGAGTTATGGTGATAATTGGCGCAGTTCTTTTTCTTATTGCAAAGAGTTTAGCTTATGTAGCTGTTGGATGATTAAAAACAAAAATGATTTTTGCCTTTGCCGGTGTTCTTCACCTGCAAACCCACTATAACATAAAAGCTATTGGCGAAGAATTTTTTTGACTTTGCGGGTGTTAGAAAAAAGAAGCACGGTCAGCAATTAACCCGGTAGTGCGAAGCACTGTTGTCAGAGTAGTAAGTAAAATCCACTTGAAATTTGTAAACTGAAATTAATTTCTTAGTTTGCAATAAAAATAATTAATTATGTCGATTCTTGAATTGCAAGAAAAGTTGATTGAAAAAATAAAAGGTACTAAAGAAGATTATGTTCTTGAAGAAGTAAATCGCCTGTTGGATTTTGAATCAAATTCAAACCAAATTTATCAACTAAACTCTGAGCAAAGCCGACTTCTTGAAATTTCTTTAAAAGAAATTGAAAACGGTGAATTTTTCACCGACGAAGAAGTCAAAAAAGAAACTGCTAATGCACCGTTAACAAGTCGCAAATAAACAAATCGAACACTCATCCAAACTTTTTCACCTCTCCATTTCTCCCCCCATCCTCTTACCTTTGCACCGCTTTTTAAAATCGTTCTTTTATCAGCATTTTTCATTTTTCAAAAGAACAAAACAAGAGCTGAAAAAGTTATTGTAAAATAAACTGTCAATTCTACATACACCATGAATTTATTTGAACAACAGGCAAGGGAATTTTGGGGAAGGCATATTGGGCCCAATGAAGAGGAAACAACGCAGATGCTGAAAACAATTGGTGTTCAATCGCTGGAGGACCTGATTGGCATGACTGTGCCGGAAAACATCAGGTTGCAACAGCCGCTGAATGTGGCTGGTCCGGTCAGCGAGTTCGACTACCTGAACGACCTGAAAAAAACGGCGGCTAAAAACAAGGTTTTTAAAACCTATATCGGGCAGGGATATTATGATACCATTACTCCCTCAGTCATTCTCCGCAACCTGTTTGAAAACCCGGGATGGTACACCCAATACACACCTTACCAGGCGGAGATAGCGCAAGGCAGACTGGAAAGCCTGCTCAATTTTCAAACAATGGTGAGCGACCTGTGCGCTTTGCCCATTGCCAATGCTTCTTTGCTTGACGAAGGCACGGCGGCTGCAGAGGCCATGGCCATGCTATTTAACCACAAAAACAAGCACGAACACATCACCGCTCCTAAGTTTTTTGTAGATGACAATATTTTTGCACAAACAAAAGACCTGTTGCAAACCCGTGCCACTCCTATTCATATCGAAATTGTGACCGGTCATTTTGCGACAGCACAATTAGACAATACTTATTTTGGCGCCATTGTTCAATATCCCGACAACAATGGTTCGGTCAACGATTACCGCAGCTTTATAGAAAAAGCGCACAATGTGGATGCCAGAGTGATCATGGCGACCGATTTGCTGGCCCTTACCCTACTGACACCTCCCGGCGAACTGGGTGCGGATGTGGCCGTTGGTTCTTCACAAAGGTTTGGTGTGCCGCTTGGTTTTGGCGGGCCACACGCTGCCTTTTTTGCCACGAAAGATGAATTTAAAAGAGTCATCCCCGGCCGCATTATTGGCGTCAGTATTGATGCGCAGGGCAACCGTGCATTGCGCATGGCTTTGCAAACCCGTGAGCAGCACATCCGCCGCGAAAAAGCGACAAGCAACATTTGCACCGCACAGGCTTTGCTGGCGAACATGGCTGCCATGTATGCAGTGTTTCATGGCCCCGATGGCCTTACCAACATTGCCAAAAGAGTGAGCCTGCTTGCGCAAACAGTGGGCTACAGGCTGGAAGAAATGGGCTTTGACCTTCAGAATGAATTTTTCTTCGACACCATAAAAGTGAAAACTGGTAATGCCGGTGCAATCCGGAAAAATGCTGAAGCAAGAGGCATCAATTTCAGGTATGACGGCAATGGTTTTATCACCATTTCAATAGATGAAACCACGTCGCAAAGCGATGTGCTGGATATCTTGACGGTGTTTGCCGAAACCAATAACCAGAATGAAGTGTCCATGTCGTTTGACCACGACAGCACACTGGACAACATACCGTCTGCCCTAACCCGGACTTCTTCTTTTTTATCGCATCCGGTTTTCAACACGCACCACAGCGAAAGCGAAATGATTCGCTACCTGAAAATGCTGGAGAACAAAGACCTGAGTCTTGTCCACTCCATGATTGCACTGGGAAGTTGCACCATGAAGCTGAATGCAGCCACAGAACTGATTCCTGTGAGCTGGCCTGAATTTTCGAAGATGCATCCATTTGCCCCGGCAGACCAATGGAATGGCTACCGTCAAATAATTAGCGAGTTGGAAGAATGGCTGAGCAATATTACGGGTTTTGCTGCAACATCGCTGCAGCCAAACAGTGGCGCACAAGGCGAATATGCCGGTTTGTTGGCGATCAGGGATTATCACGAAAGCCGCAACGAGAGCAACCGGACTGTCATTTTAATACCCATCTCCGCACATGGCACCAACCCTGCAAGTGCTGTGATGGCTGGTTTTAAAGTAGTAGTGACAAAATGTGATGATGCAGGAAACATTGACGTGGAAGACATGCGCCGCAATGCGGAAAAATATAAAGACAGTCTTGCAGGTCTGATGGTCACCTATCCGAGCACCCACGGTGTCTTTGAAGAAAGCATTAAAGAGGTGTGCGACCTCATTCATGACAATGGTGGCCTTGTTTACATGGACGGAGCCAACATGAATGCGCAGGTAGGTCTGACAGCACCGGGAGTAATTGGTGCCGATGTCTGCCATTTGAATTTGCATAAAACATTTTCGATACCACACGGCGGCGGCGGCCCAGGAATGGGGCCTATTTGTGTGAATGATAAGCTGGCGGCTTTTCTGCCAGGGCATATAGACCTCACCCTAAATCCCTCTCCAGGGGGAGAGGGACTTGAGAGCCACCTTAGCGAGACATTTTCTAAAAGAGAGGGACTTGAAGAAAAATATGGTGCTGTCAGTGCTGCTCCTTATGGGTCTGCGAGTATTTTGCTGATTAGTTACGCTTACATTAAACTATTGGGTGCTCAAGGGGTGAAAAGGGCGACTGAATACGCCATCCTGAATGCAAACTATATGAAAGCGAAACTGGAGAAGCACTATAAGATTCTTTATAGCGGAAAAAATAATACCTGCGCCCATGAATTTATCGTGGATTTGCGGCCTTTTAAAAGCCTCGGAATCGAAGCTGAAGATGTTGCCAAAAGACTAATGGATTACGGATTTCATGCGCCTACACTTAGTTTCCCGGTTGCGGGGACAATCATGATAGAACCTACAGAAAGCGAACCGAAAGATGAACTTGACAGGTTTTGCCAGGCGTTGATCAGCATTCATAACGAAATCGTGGAAATAGAAAGCGGAAAAGCAGACAAGGCAGACAATGTTTTAAAAAATGCACCTCACAGCCTTCAAGTGGTTACTGCTGATGAGTGGAACCATGCATATAGCCGTTCAAAAGCTGCATTCCCGTTGGACTATATCCGTGAAAATAAATTCTGGCCTGCCATTAGCCGTGTTAATAATACGCATGGTGACCGAAACCTGATCTGTACTTGCGAACCAATAGAGTCGTATGTTGATGTTCATGCGGTATAAAATATTTTCAATTTAAAGACTGAAACAAAAACCCGCATCAACAGCGGGTTTTTTTCAGTCATTTTTTGCTTGATCCCTTAATTTTTTTAAAGAATACTGATGAACTATACCCACCTATCTACAGAGATGAGAAAAGGTAAATAATCATGAAAGAAGATTCTTCTTTAGAAATAATTGAACAATCAAACTACAAACTTGTTATTAATAATGAATAAATTTTATCCCCCTTTTTGATTTCTGCCCTTGGAAGAGATTGTTAATAATACAGTCTCTTTTTTTTGAAGAATGAATCAATTTAAAAATATAAATTATGGTATAGCCTTTTATTACCATCAATTAGGTTAATTAAAAAGAGGTTAAAGTAAAAATTTCAACCTCTTTTTAATTTTATAAAAAACAGTCAATTAAGGCATAATAATCAAAGGGCTTTTGCCCCCATTAATTTCTACAAGTTCAAGGTCAAAAACAAGTTCTTCGCCAGCAAGTGGATGGTTGGCATCCAGTATCACTTTGTCTTCAAGTACTTCACGAATTATAACGGGAATATTTTGACCATCAGCACTGCTCATATTTAGTTGCATACCTACTTCAGGCTTCATGTCGTCGGGAAAACGATCCATCGGAAATTCCATTACCATTTCCTCCTGCTTTTCACCATAAGCTTCCTCAGGGGGAATACTTACTGTCTTTTTTTCACCGATGGACATACCCGTGACCCCAATGTCAAAACCGGCAATGACCATACCACTGCCGACCTCGAATTCAAGCGGTTCTCTGCCTTCGCTGCTATCGAATGTGGTACCGTCTGTCAGTTTTCCATGATAGTGAACTTTTATAGTATCACCACTTTTTACTTGTTGCATTCTTTCTGTGTTTTAATGATTGTTTTTTTTATATCCGCCAGTCACAAACTTTCTATCATTTTTCAGGCCAGCTAAAAATGGCTGTACTTATTAAAAATGGCCTTTGCAAACCAAGCCATCGTATTTTTGCCGAAACGATTTTATTTCTGCGATAAACGCCGCAAAAATACTTTTGTTTGTAGAAAAAGTATAAATAAAATTTTGTGTAAAATAGTCTTGCAAATGAATAAACAGATTGGGGTTTGCTTTTTATTATTTTGTTGGTTTCATTCCGGTTTTGGCCAAATAAAAAAACCAAAACAATCAACAGAAAAAAAATTTGTGGCAGGCAGCATCACAACTAAGCCAATATTACCCGCCGCCTATCTTACCAAGGATTACGTGCCGCAACTTTTGAACAAAAGGGTGGCTCTGTTTGCCAATAACACCTCCACGATACGCAAAACACATCTGGCAGACACTTTGCAAAAACTTGGTGTGAACATCATAAAAATATTTGGTCCTGAACATGGCTTCAGAGGCAATGCCGGGGCCGGTGACAAAGTTGAAAATGATAAGGACCCAGCAACGGGTATACCAATCATTTCTCTGTATGGAAAGAAAAACAAACCTTCCAAAGATGACCTTGCCGATGTGGACATTTTGCTGTTCGACATTCAGGATGTGGGAGTGCGTTTTTATACTTACATATCGTCTTTGCAACTGCTCATGGAAAGTGCGATTGAAAATAAAAAGCAACTCATTATTCTTGACAGGCCAAACCCCAATGGATCATACATTGACGGCCCTGTGCTGGATACGGCTTTCAAAAGTTTTGTCGGAATGCAGGCTGTGCCGGTGGTTTATGGAATGACTATTGGCGAATATGCCAACTACATACTCGGCGAAGGATTGCTTAGTAAAGAAATCATGGCACTCATGATGCTGCGAATGAGCAGCGATGCCCTGGATGCAAAAGAAAATGCTGATGGAGGCGTCAATATTAAAGTGATTAAGTGCAGGAATTATAAACACTCCTCTCACTATACTTTGCCCGATAGACCTTCACCCAATCTGCCCGAGGAAGGCTCGGTTTTGTGGTATCCATCCACATGCTTTTTTGAAGGAACTGCTATCAGCGAAGGGCGGGGAACTGACAAGCCATTTCAAATCTTTGGTCATCCTTCTTTGCCAAAAACAATGTACGCTTTTAAGCCAGCGGTAACCTTGGCGGCATCCAGTCCTAAGTGTAAAGATCAACAATGCTATGGGTGGAATATGTCAAATAAAAAGCCGGGTCAACAATTGAACTTAAACTATTTGCTGGGAGCATATAGACTATTTCCAGACAAAGAAAAATTCTTCCTTTTGCCTAAAACATCTTCCTTAAAACCGACCGACATTTTTTTCAATAAACTGGCGGGAAATGCAGAATTAATGCAACAGATAAAAGATGGAAAGACCGAAGCAGTCATAAGAGCAAGCTGGCAGCCGAAGCTGGAAGAATTTAAGAAAAAGAGGCAGCGGTATTTGCTGTATGAGTAGTGGGATTTAGAGTTAAGGGTTGAGGTTGAGGGTTGAAAGTTTAGAGTTTAGAGTTTAATTTACAACAAGATGAAATTAGAAAATCAGTCAGATCTGAATATTGTCTTCATGGGTACCCCGGAGTTTGCTGTAGCTTCTCTGAAAGCATTGCTGGAGGCTGATTATAAGATTGTAGGTGTCATCGCTGCACCGGATAAGCCTGCGGGAAGGGGCATGAAGCTGAATGAAAGTGCGGTGAAAAAATATGCCTTGGAAAACAACCTGAGAATACTCCAACCTGAAAAACTAAAGAACCTGGAGTTCCTGGAAGATCTCCGGTCATTGAGAGCGGATTTGCAAGTGGTTGTTGCGTTTAGAATGTTGCCGGAAGCGGTTTGGAATATGCCACGGTTAGGTACTATTAATCTGCATGGGTCTCTGCTTCCTCAATATCGTGGAGCAGCTCCAATTAACTGGGCTGTCATTAATGGTGAAAAAGAAACGGGTGTAACCACTTTCAAACTTCAGCACCAGATAGACACTGGTAACATCTTGCTTCAGAAATCATTTGCCATTGATGAAAACGAGACTGCTGGAGAGGTGCATGACCGCATGAAAGAAATTGGTGCAAAACTATTGGTTCAAACAATTCATGGTCTTCAAATTGGTTCGGTACAGGAAATAAAACAAAGCGATTCTACACCGGATAATGAGCTGAAACATGCCCCTAAAATATTTACAGAAACGTGCCAGATCAATTGGACAAAAACGGCAGAAACTGTTCACAACCTCATTCGTGGTTTGTCTCCTTTCCCCGGTGCTATAGCAACTTTGCAGGGCAAAATGCTCAAAATTTATAAAAGTGAAAAAGAGTTGATCGCTCACACCACCAACCTCGGCGAATTTTTTACTGATGGCAAAACGTTTCTAAAATTCGCCTGCGCAAATGGCTACATACACGTGAAAGAATTGCAACTCGAAGGCAAAAAAAGAATGGCAGTGGAGGATTTTCTCAGGGGACACCGGTTTGAAAAATAAGCCGGGAGGGCAGAGGAATCAAAAGCTATTTACTTTCAATTCTTACCCTTGAAATAAAGTAATTAACTGGCAGATCTTTTCCCTCAACTGTGGCCGTGGCAAAATGAAATCCAAAAAGCCATGCTCCAGCAAAAACTCGCTCCGTTGGAAACCCGGGGGAAGATCTTTTTTAATTGTTTCCTTAATGACCCGTGGACCGGCAAAGCCAATCAGTGCGCCAGGTTCGGCAATATTAAGATCGCCCAACATGCCAAAACTGGCTGAGATGCCGCCAAAAGTAGGGTCTGTCAGCAGGCTGATATAGGGCAAACCCGCATCGGTCAGTTGAGAAAGTTTACCACTGGTTTTTGCCAGTTGCATCAGGCTGAATGCACTTTCCATCATCCTTGCACCCCCGCTTTTGCTAATGACCATGTATGGAAGTTTGTGTTCGATACAGTAATCCACGGCTCGGCTAAACTTTTCGCCCATAACGCTGCCTAAGCTTCCACCAATGAATTCGAAATCCATGCAGGCTACCACAATTCCTTTGCCTTGCACCTTTCCCGATGCTACCCTCATACTATCTGTAAGATCCGTTTTTGCCCAAATGTCCTCGAGACGTTTCTGGTAAGGTTTTAAATCCGTGAACTGAAGAAAATCTTTGCTGCGGATGTTACCAAAGAGTTCTTCGTATTCGTTGTTGTCAAAAATGATTTCATAATACTCCTCACTGCCAATGCGGTGGTGATAATTGCATTTAGGGCAGACAAAAAGATTTTCTCTGAGGTCTGTAGAAGTGCTGATATGATTACATTCCGGGCATTTTGTCCAAAGACCTTCCGGCGTTTCTTTCTTCTCCGAAGTAGTGGTTAGAATTCCTTTCTTGATGCGTCTGAACCAGCGCGGTCTTGCTTCGTCCTGCTTTTCTTTATCGCCTGTTAGTTTTGCCTCAAAATCTTCTTCTTGTTTCATTCTTTTCTATTGGGTAGAGCAATATTATTTGTAGCGGTTTCTTTTTGGATTGATACGGGTGTCGTACATGTTCAGAATTTCAATTTTTTGATTCTTTATCCTGTAATAAATTCTGTTGTGCTTGGTTATAGATATGCTTCTTACATTTTTTAATATTGAGGATGGCAAACCTACAAAAGGCTGCTTTTCTAAATTTTCTAATTTAAATTGTAGTTGTTTAATAAAAGTTTCGGCTACGTTTATATTCCATTCTTTTTCTAAATAATTCAATAGCTTGAAAAGGCGATTAAAATATCTCTTTCTATAAATTATTTTGTACGCCATTTTTTTAAAGCCTCATCAAATTCTTCTTGTGTTATACAATCGTGTCCAAAAGGTTCATTAAGCATTTCTTTAAGTTCATTTTTTTCTTCTTCTGATAAATGGTCTGTCACGTCTCCTTTAGCCTGCCCGGCAAGCTCTTCAAAATCATCTCTTAATACCATTAAAAGGCTTTCGTCTTCTGTCGCTGAGATTTTTTCAATCAACTCCTTTTTCAATTCTGCTATCATAAAAAATCATTTAACGCAATTTACAAAACTCAGCCAAAAAATGGTGTGAAAAGCTGAATAAAGATAGGCCGTACAAGTGAGTGACACAACAAAAGCTGAAAAATGCGACCAAAGCAGATTACCAAAAAAAATCACACAAAGAGAACCGACGATAGACAACAGACCTTCGACGACCGTTTTTCTCTTTGTGTGAATGCAAGAAGTTATTTATGCCAATGTTATGCTCTCATCAAGGTAAACGTCCTGGCAGGCGTTGAGCAATTGCACGCCTTCGGCAAATGGCCTCTGGAATGCTTTGCGTCCTAAAATAAGTCCCATGCCTCCTGCTCTTTTGTTGACTACGGCGGTAATGACTGCTTCCTGCAAATCGCTGTCGCCCTGGCTTTCGCCGCCACTGTTAATGAGACCTACACGGCCATTGTAGCAGTTTAGCAACTGGTAGCGGGTAAGATCAATGGGGTGGTTGGTGGTTAATTTTTCATACACCAGTTTGTTGGTTTTGCCGTGTTTAGTGGCCAGGTAGCCCCCGTTGTTAGTGGGTATTTTTTGTTTGATAATGTCTGCCTGAAGAGTGACACCAAGGTGGTTGGCCTGCCCGGTTAGGTCTGCAGATGTGTGATAATCTATTCCATCAACCTTGAAGGCATTATTGCGGGTATAGCACCAGAGAATGGTTGCCATGCCCAGTTGATGTGCGTGTTCAAATGCCTCAGCAACCTGCACCAGTTGATTGGAGCTTTCCTCGCTGCCCCAATAGATGGTGGCACCCACGGCAACTGCGCCCATGTTCCATGCACTTTGAACTGTGCCAAACATCTTCTGGTCAAATTTATTTGGATAGGTGAGAAATTCGTTGTGATTGATCTTAACAATAAAAGGAATTTTGTGAGCATACTTGCGGCTCATGATGCCGAGTACGCCAAACGTGGATGCGACAGCATTGCAACCACCTTCGATGGCGAGTTTGATGATATTTTCCGGGTCGAAATAAATTGGATTTGGTGAAAAAGCGCTGCCTGCACTGTGTTCTATGCCCTGGTCAACGGGAAAAATGCTGCAATAGCCTGTGTCTGCAAGCCGGCCATGGCCCAGCAAGGTTTGCATACTGCGCAGCACCGGGTTGTTGCGGTTGCTATTGATCCATTGCTCATCTACGTGTGAAGGTGATGGCGCATGAATGGTTGACTTATCAATAGTAGTGCAGGCATGATTGAGCAGCAACTCTGCTTTGTCGCCAAGCAGTTTGAGAATTTGTTGATTTGCCATAAAAGGTTTTAGCTTTTTTGTGAGCGGCAAATATAGGAAATTGAGAATTGTGCAGTTACACCGCCAATATTTTACATGGAAATTATTCCAACAAATGGGTAACCTTATTCAACTTTTGCCCCCTGCTGAATCCAGCACCCAATCATTTGCCGTTCTTCCTCGGTAATGTTGGTCTTATTGTTCTGCGGCATGGTCTTGGTCACCACCACCCGCTGCATGATTTTGTCTTTCAGTTTCACAATATCGGCGGGTGTTTCATACACCACCCCGTTTGGTGGGGCTTTAAACACATCGTCAGTCGGATGGAGGGAATGGCAGGATTTACAACGCTTTTCTATAATCATATTCGCTTCGCTAAATGATACCTGTGTTTTGCAACTGCTGTCCATGGGCTTGGGAGCGGAAATGTAGGCCGCAGCAAATAAAATCAACACAGAAACGGGCAATACCCAAATGCTCAATTGCCCTCTTTCACGGAGGTTCAGCCAGTGTTTTACACCCGCCGTCCCCAGGGTAATAATCATCAAAATCATCCACGGATATTTGAATCCAAATGTGCTGGGAAAGTGGTTGCTAATCATCACAAACAAAACCGGCAGCGTAAAATAATTGTTATGCAGCGACCGCAACCCGGCATTCTTTCCAAGCATCGGGTTCAGCTGTTTATTTTCTTTTGCAGCCTTCACCATCGCCTTCTGTGCAGGTATGATGGTAAAGAAAACATTGGCCACCATGATGCTCCCAAGCATGGCCCCAAAGTGAATGTAAGCCGCCCTGGCACTAAATACTTTTGTATAAAAAATGGCGAACGCCGTTGCAATCACAAACCCCACCAAAGCGAACCACATTCCTTTTTTTACCAGCGGTGTTTTGCACAGCAAAACATAAATGATATAGGCAACTACAAACGAACTGATACCAATACTCACCGCCACCAGCGGCGAAATGTCAAGCACATTTTTGTCTATTAAAAATGCCTGTGCATTGAAATAATAAACCACAAACAAGAGACAAAAACCGGACAGCCAGGTAAAGTATGCTTCGTATTTGAACCAGTGCAGATCTTTGGGTATTTCTTGCGGAGCAACCTTATATTTTTCCAGGTAATAAAATCCGCCTCCGTGCACTGCCCACAAGTTGCCTGCCAGTTCATCCCTAACATTTTTGGTCCGGTTTAGTGCATTTTCCAACCAGACAAAATAGAATGAAGCACCAATCCAGGCAATGCCAAACGTAATGTGCGCCAGTCTTACAATAATGTTGAGCCACTCCATAAAATGTGCCTGCCACAGGCTTCCTTTCATCAGATGCCATGCAAGAAACAGCATGGAGGCAATGCAAATAATAATGAGCGTATAAACATATCCATGAGGCAGTGCCAGTGCCTGTTCATGCTTTTTATCATCCTCACCCGCAATGTCGCTGATATGATAAGTCAGCCGTATGAGCATAACGAGAACAAAAGCGAGTATGGCTATTAAAATCAGTTGAAACATGGGGTTACGACATTCATTTTTAATTATTCAGGATCCTGGTTAAAGGTGAAAAGTAAGAAACAAAACAACGAATTTCCTTTGTTTCTTTGTAATCTTTCAATCTTTGTGTGAAACTGAAACAAGTTATGATAATGTTTGCCCTTAAAAGTAATAAAATCATCACCTCATCTGGCATCACTGATGGCTATGTTGTGATTGGACAAGGCAAAATAAAAGCAGTTGTCAACCACCTTCAAGACAATGGTGTTTATCAAATCATTGATGTTGGCAGCAGCGCAATCATGCCCGGCGTGATAGACCCACATGTCCACATTAATGAACCAGGGCGCACCGAATGGGAAGGCTTTGAAACGGCCACAAAGGCTGCCATTACAGGTGGTGTGACCATGTTGGTTGATATGCCGCTGAACTCTTCACCAGTTACCACAACTGTTGCTGCGTTTGAAGAAAAACTGGCTGCTGCTGTTGGCAAAATAAATACCAATGTTGGTTTCTGGGGCGGTGTTGTTCCGGGAAATGAAAACGAAATTGAAGGCTTAATTGAAAATGGGGTACTCGGTTTCAAAGCCTTCCTCACCCATTCCGGCATTGACGATTTCCCCAACGCAACAGAAAAAGATTTGCGAAAGGTAATGCCCATTATTGCGAAACATAACCTGCCATTGCTGGTACATTGCGAGTTGAGTGAGGAAGAGTATGAAGTATCAAGTATTAAGTATCTAGACAAAAACAGAAACCCGCAATCTTATCAGCAATACCTCGCTTCACGACCAAAAGAATGGGAGAATGATGCCATTGAAATGATGATAAGATTTTGCGAAGAATTCAACTGCCATGTTCATATTGTCCACTTGTCATCGGCTGATTCTGTTTCGCAGATTGCAGAAGCTAAAAGACGTGGCTTGCCATTAACAGTTGAGACAGCACAGCATTATTTATACTTCAATGCAGAAGACATTGCTGATGGAAAAACCGCTTTTAAATGTGCGCCGCCCATTCGAGAAAAAGCCAACAACGATTTGCTGTGGCAGGCACTGAAAGATGGTGTTATTGACTTTGTAGCCACCGACCACTCCCCTGCCCCACCCGACCTGAAAGCCTTGCAAACAGGCGATTTCACCAAAGCATGGGGAGGCGTTTCATCCATACAGTTTGCGCTGCCTGTGTTGTGGACAGCAGCCAGGCAAAGAGGCTTTTCATTAATTGATTTGACGAAATGGCTTTGCGAAAACCCGGCAAAACTGACTGGGCAAAAACTGAAAGGAAAGATAGAAGCCGGCTATGATGCAGACCTGATTGTGTGGGATGCAGAACGATCATTTAAAGTGGAAGAACAAATCATTCTCCACCGCCACAAGGTGACACCTTATCTTGGTGAAACTTTGTATGGTGTGGTAGAGAAAGTTTTTTTGAATGGGGAAATGGTTTTTGAAAACGGAACAATGAATTTGCACAAAGGAAAAATTATTGTTGGAGAATAGTTTATGAAATACACCGAAAGAGCAGATAAAATCCTAAATAGAATCAATGTACTGGCCGCCATTACTGAGCAGCCCGGCATCATAGCACGTACATACGGGACAAGAGCTTTTAGCGAAGCTGCCAACCTTGTACAACAATGGATGAAAGAAGCCGGGCTACAAACCCGCAAAGACAACATTGGCAACATTCGTGGACGATTGATGAGTGCAAGCCAAACTGCCAAAACCCTGATCATCGCATCGCACATTGACACAGTTATTAATGCGGGTAAATTTGACGGGCCGCTTGGTGTTATTATGGGCTTGGATTTGATTGAAAACATTCTTGCCAACAACATTCAATTGCCTTTCAACATTGAATTAATCGCCTTTGCTGATGAAGAAGGTGTACGATTTCATACCACTTACCTCGGCAGCAAAGTAGTGGCAGGTTCGTTTGACAACAGCCTTCTTTTGCGAAGCGATAAAGACAATATTACACTGCAACAAACCATTGAAAATATAGGCGGCGATAGCAGCCTTTTAGCAAATGATAAATTAGAAGATGACCTGCTTGGCTATTTTGAAATACACATTGAACAAGGCCCTGTACTCTACGAAAGCAACGACCCGGTTGCAGTGGTGACAGCTATTGCAGGGCAAAAGCGTGTGGAACTCATCTTTACAGGCACGGCAGGACATGCAGGCACAGTGCCAATGGACATGCGGCAAGATGCACTTTGCTGCGCTGCAGAATGTATTGTTGCCATTGAAGAGTTTGGGCTGTCGCACAAAGAAGAACTGGTGGCTACAGTTGGCAAACTGGACATTGATAATTCAGCAAGCAATGTCATTCCCGGCAGGGTAAAATGCACATTGGATTTGCGAAGCGCAGACGAAACAAGGCTGTCTTACGCAGCTACTGGTTTGCAAAATATTCTTTCAGAAATTTGCGAAGACAGAGAGACAGGTTTTGAGTGGAAACTGGTGCAGGAAACACAACCCATCACTTGTAGCGAAGCAATGAATCAATCGCTGCTGCACGCCTTTCGCGATGCGGGTTTCCAACCCGTGCAATTAGTCAGCGGTGCCGGACACGATGCTGTCCCCATGTCTGTCGTATGCCCCGTCGCCATGATGTTTGTTCGCTGCTACAAAGGCATCAGCCACAACCCGTTGGAAAATGTGGAGTTGAAAGATATAGCGGCGGCGGTGGAAGTGGCAGAGCGGTTTTTGATAAGTCTGTATTGAAGCATCAAAGAATATTTTTGTAATTTTAATCTAAATTTCAAACCAATGAGCGTAGCAGAAATGAAACAGAAAATCTATTCTTACATAGATATGATTGATGATGAAAAAGAACTTGGCATCATAACTGAAACGGTAGAAGTCTATGCCACTCATCTCAATAAAACTAATGAAGAGCTTTCGCCTGCACAAAACAAAAGACTTGAAGAAGCACTTGAGCAAGTAAAAAATAAGATTTTGACCCCTCACAGCGAGGTAATGAAAAGAGAAAGAAAATGGACTACGAAATAGACTGGTCAGATGTAGCCCTTGAGGATTATCAACGCATTTTAGATTATCTACTTCTCAATTGGTCTAAAAAAGTTTCTGATAATTTTGAGATAAAACTTAATCAAAAATTAAACTCATTGCGGTTTCAACCTCACAGAGGAGTTCTTTCACCCAAATATGCTGATGTAAGAAACATTTTAATAACCGAACAAAATAAGTTATACTATCATATTGGTGAGAATAGTCTTAGTATTTTGACTATTATTGATACACGACAAGACCCTGACAAAAATCCGTTTTTGTAATCTGTTTACAACTCATCATTCTTAACTCATAACTCTCCCCATGGAAATCTCAGCCCTCACTCGATCAGTGGTTAAAAGCAACCACGCAGTCATCAGCCCCGATGGATACATCAACAGCAGCGTTCCTGGATGGACGGGCTGCACAGTCAATGTCATCATTAACGAAGACATGGGTGCCAACCTGTGCCAGACGTTTATCACATTTGCCGAAGGCGGAAAACTAACCGGCAAAACAAAAGAATCGCAAATCTTCTTTTACATTGCCGAAGGCCAATGCTCTGCAACGGTAAACAATGAAGCGAGGTTGCTGACCAAAGGCATGTTTGTTTATGTTCCGATCGGTCAAATTTATTTGTTTGACAATGCCACCACAGGCACACAAATCCTCACCTTTCACAAAGTGTATGAATACCTGGAAGGGCATGAAGTACCGACTGTTATTTTTGGCGATGCAGCCAACATTCCCGGCCCTTCTTACCTTGGCGACGATGCGCTGCGGTTGCAGGTATTGCTACCCGACAATCATTCGTTTGACATGGCGGTCAACATCTTCACCTACGACTCAGGCGGACATTTGCCAATGGTGGAAACACACATTATGGAGCACGGTCTCATGTATCTTCAGGGGCAAGGCGTTTACATGCTTGATCATCACTGGTATCCCATCAAAAAAGGCGATTCCATCTGGATGGCACCCTATTGCCAGCAATGGTTTACCGCCATGGGTAAAGAGCCGGCAGTATATATTTACTATAAAAACGTCAACCGTTTTCCAACAGTCGTCTGATACCTGCTTTAGCATTGCTGTCTGGGTAAAATCTAACCCCTTATAGCGATCTTTTTCGTAACTTGCACTTTCAAAACCAATCATTTATGAACACTATAATAGTCCCCGTAGATTTCAACGATGCCTCCCTTCATGCTGCCACTTATGCTGCCCAGTTAATTTCAGGACATGCTGGTGTCACCATGATTTTATACCACACTTTCAGTAAAGATTCTGAAGAAGCATCGGCACAGGAAACCCTCGAGCAAATAAAAATAAAGCTGGTCGAAAAGTTTACCATCATCATTGAAATTCTGAATCACAAGGATGACGATTTCGTGAATGGCCTCGAAAGGGCGGTCAGGCACCGGGGAGTCAATCTTGCCATCATGGGCATTACCAGCCGCTCTGCAATTGGCCAGGTAGTCATTGGTAGCCACACTTATAAATTTGCCGAACGAAAAGTCTGCCCTGTTCTCATCGTTCCTGAAACAGCCATGTTCAGGGAAATAAACAATGTAATGTTGGCTTCCGATTTCAAGAATACACAAAATGTAACTCCATCAGTTCCCATCAATTCATTTCTAAGATTTTTCAGGCCAAAACTGCACATTGTCAATGTTGATCAAAGCCATTATGTAGCACTGTCCGAGCAGCACGAAAAAGAAAAAAGCCAATTGGCCGCAATGTTTGCAGCATTCAATCCCGAGTTTTATTTCATGCGCCTCTACGACGTGGACGAAGCCCTTAATTTGTTTGCTGAAGAAAAAAATATTGATCTTATCATTACCATACAGCACCATCACTCTTTAATGGAAAAGTTATTTAAACGCAGTCATACCAAAAGCTTGTCTTACCAAAGCCATGTACCTATATTGGTGGTTCATGAATAGAATTTGGGGACGAACATTTTGTACTTTTTTCAGCTCCGGTTGTGTCACTCACTTGTGCTGTATCTTTTCATGGCAGTTTTGTTTACGTTTTACTATTTGCAAAGTCATCAGCCTCTGAATCAACTAATCACATATGCTCCATTGGGTTTGCAAATCATTCAATGACTTATCAGCGGTTGAGCTATATTGTGTCATGCAGTTCCGCAGCCAGGTTTTTGTGGTAGAACAAAACTGTGTTTACCAGGATGCAGACGGCAAAGACAACTCCTGCCACCACCTCTTGGGCTATGCAGACAACCAGCTTGCAGCCTACGCCAGATTAGTGCCGGCGGGCATAGCTTTTCCACACATTTCCATAGGTCGTGTAGCCACTTCACCCGCCCACCGCGGCACAGGTGCAGGCCGACAATTGATGACCGAAGCCATCCGTGAATGTTATGAATTATTTGGCCGCCAGCCTATCACAATAGGCGCACAACTTTATCTAAAAAAATTCTACGAATCTTTCGGCTTTGTGCAAGTGGGTGAAATGTATTTGGAGGATGGCATTCCGCATATCGAGATGTTAGCAGTAGGGTAAAAAACGAAAGTTTACATACATTGTATTATATGCTTCGCTGATTCAGAAATGCACCACGTGCAGTGTGAGTTATACTTCGCTGATCTTTACTCCCACACCATTCCCCCACCCTTGCCAAACACACGCATCGCAACCTCTTTACCCACTCCTTCAGTGGTTTTAAAAATCAGTTTTTCACCATTCACCATCACTTTGCTGCTGCCGCCTTTTGCGCTGATGGATACCTGGTATTTGTCACCCAATTTTTTAAAGTTGAGGTAGGCTTCAATCGTGTTGCCATCGGCATCATCCACCCAGTTGATGTTGCATTTTTTCAGTTCTTTCATCACTTCATTCACTGCATTGCTGCCATCGCCCAGCACGTTCAGTTTCACATTTGGCCTTATGCCGCTGAAAGGCAGCAATTGCGGATAACTTTCATAGAGCGTATTTGCGTAGAGGTTAAAATCACTCCCATTGCCTGCTTCATCACTGCCTTTGGCCAAGCCTTCATAGAGGCGGCCAAGAAACAGTTTTTCCGCATCAGGATCCAGGGTCATATCCTGCATTAGTTGTTTATAACCGCTGTAGGCTTGGTCTTCATCACCATTCATCCACTGCATGTTGCAGGCAAACAAACGGAAATACCGCTGCAGGTTTTTGCGTTTATCTGTCTTTTGGTAGTTTTCATATTTCCTGATGAAATAAGAAGGCGTAAAATCTTTGATGAGGTAGAATGCTTCGTCAAATGTGGTGGTGCCTTCGCCGCAAAACAAATCATAGACGGTTCTTTCACGCTCTGGATTGGCTGCCATTTCATTTACCAGCACATATTGCAGCAGGTTTTTTTCCACTTTCAGGGCAGCTATCTTATACAAAGCCGTTGGCGAATACCACCAGCCCCTGTTTTCAAATTTCAGCAATTGTATTTTCCGCTCTGTCAACTGTAGTTTCAGAAGGTTGACAGTGAATTCGTATTGCGTTTGTGTAAGCGTGGTGCCAATGTGTACTTCTTTAAAATCAGCCGCTTTTTGTATGGCGTATTCGGCACTGTCTAATTGGCCGTCATACATGTAACTGCGCCCAAGCGCAATGTTATACCACCCAAATCCCGGCGACGAGCCGTTGTCCTGAATGGCCTCCTTGCAGACATTCATGGCCTGTTTTGTTCTGCCCGCTATCACGTCCAGGGTGGGGATGTAGTAGAAAGGTTCCTTCAGCGTTTTTGGCGGGTACTTGTATTTGTCCCTTTGGTAAAACGTGTTGGCGACAGCCAGGTCGCCCAATTCCAGTTTCAGGCAGCCATAGTTGTTCCACGACACGCCGCCCATTTGCTCCATGCGCTGATAGTAGTATTCGCTGCTGTCGTAGTTCTTCATGTAGGCATGAAGCAGGCTGAGGTAGTGATAAACATTATGCTTGTCGGCCTCTGCCTGCATGGGTCCAAACCAGAGGTCGTTACGGCTTCGATTGGCGGCTATTTTTCCCAAAGCCAGGTAGCAAAATGAGAAAGCAGCCTGCTCATTTTCTTCTACTGAATTTTTTAGAAAAGAATACTTATCGGATGTAAAAAAACGATTGCGGTGATATGTCCAGGCTTTGGTAGTGTTGATTCCTAAATGATCTTTGGGAAAGTTGTAAGCCGCCACAGCATTGAGAACCCACATCACGCTGTCGGGCCGTTCTATGTTGTCATAGCATTCTTTCAACGTGTTAGAAACCTGCAAAAAGTCCACATAGCGACCAGTGAACTGCATATAAATTTGTGGCGACAAAAAAATCGTTTGCAAATTTTTCCCGTAATCTTTTTGCAGAAGGATGAAAGCTTTACGCAATGGAGCAATCGCATTTTTGAACCCGATGTAATCACTGCTTTTATCTGATTTATAAATCCCTTCAAACATGTATCCCACATAGTAAGTGCTGTCGAGCCTGACGAACTCCCGGCTTCTTGGCAACGCATCTTTGTCAAGCGGGTTGACACCAATCCGCTTTGCATCTATCTCGTATCGTGCCACTGCATTGCCTTGTGCAACAACATTGATTGTGAAGAAAAAAGAAAAGAGTAGGAAAAGCGTTTGTTGTTTATTATTCGTTGGGTTCATTTTATTTGTTTCCTCCTCAAAATACATCATTTTGTATCGCACTTTCTTTCAGATTTTGTTAATCTCTTTTGCCTAAAATGGAAAAGTTCAATCTATAAAGAAATAGTTCAACACTTCAGAAACGTAAGGGCACGAAAAAGTTTCGTTCATAAAAAAGTGAATCCCTGATTTAGGGCTAAGTATTTGTAACGAAATTAAATGTACATTTGTGAACAATATTAGCATATGCAAACAGATGTTTTATTAAAGGAAAAGTACGATAGTTTACTTCCGTTTCTAGGCGAGAAAGAAACCCGTCTTGTGCTTGCTGCTGATGCGAAAAG
>JAYTGA010000160.1:0-4237 GCA_043733905.1 Segetibacter sp. | reverse complement strand
AAATTGATCAAAACCGCATACTGTACCACCCAACCATCCAGGAACTCAACTATAGAATCCTGCCTTAAATGTGTAAGTTATTTTGACAACTTAACTTAGCTGAAATTGTTGTAAATATTTTAGCCTAATATTTTAGAAATAAAGTCTGAATGCAAGCTAATTTTCATAAAGGCAGCCAAGCCTAAAATGATCCCAATTAAACTTACAATACTTGAAAAATAAAGTAACCACCTTTTTTGGGTTAAAGAAGTAATGCCCAACATAGCAATGGATATTGTTAGCAATGCATCAGTCATATCAAATTGGTCATCAAAAAGATTGATATCGTCATATTCTTTTGCAAAGCCTTCGGCCTGCGCTTTTATCACGTTCTTTTCCTTTTCGTAGCGGTCAATTTGTTCAGTATATTTTTTGATCAAAGCTTCATTGCCAGGCAGGTTTTGGGCTTTTAGCATTTCAAGGGCACTCTCTGCAATTGATTGTTTTGTACTTTTTGCCTGGAAATAGGACCACGAATCAATGCTATGAGCCTGCGCCTGCGACATGGCCTGAACAACATTTCCATCTTTTACATTGCAAAGCGCCATGAAAGTGGCCGTGATGGCAACAAATAGCGCAACCCTGGAATTGATTGTACTTCTGTTTGCCTGCTCAACCGGTTCCTGAATTGTTTCCGCGATATCGCTCATGTTGTAGGGTTGTTTTTAGTAGTAGAATGTTTTATTAATTGCAGGTGAAAAACACTTGCAAAGGCAAAATTGATTGATGTTCAAAAAAGTTACTTCTGTTTAGTGATGTGCTTGTTTTGCCGTGCAATTGTTCATTTTTTACAATAAGCCTCAGACTTTTCAACACTATATTTATTGTCTAAGTTAACGTCATTTAAACTCTTCTTTCCTCCCCAGGCAAATACACGTTCAAAAAACGGAAGTAGCCGACTGTCCTTTACCCTGTTCAGAAAATAATCTTCATGCTCCTTTTCTTTGATTCCCATTTCGTACAGAATCTCATCATGCTTTTTGATTCCTAATTCATGAAAATAATGCATCATTCTAAAGTATTCGCAAACATTACCACTCTCCAACCTTCCTGCAAAATAGAAGGGCATAAACCACCCAATGATGTAGCAGGAAAAGGAAATGATTTTGCCAATGGCATGAAAACGAATTTCATAGAATTTGGAAATAGGAATATCATAGACCTTCATGATTGCCAACACCTCCCGGCGATGATTCCACTCGTCTGTTTCAATCTGCCGGATAGCCGCTTTCTCCTCCTTATTCTTAACCGAGCCTGCATGTCCCTGGTAGGCAAATGCAGCAGCTTTTTCTGCAGAATAGGCTCTTTGCAGTAAATCAACTAATGCTTTGTGGGTAAGTTTCATTTTTGGGGTAGCAGGTGGGGTAAGTGTTTCGTTGAAGTTTGGTTTTATCTGATTCTATTATTGATGTTATACTCACCCGCAAAGGCACAAAAAATCAACCACTCTAAAAGTGAACATTAATGGTCGATTGATATGTTGGCGCAGAAGCCTTTTCTTTTATGATAGCTTCTTGTTTAGGCAGACCATACACTACGGGGTTTACAAGGACAAAGTTGTCCGCAGCTTCCTGGTCTAGCTGGCCATTAGCAAATAAGTGAGCCTTTACAATTTCTTCAGCCACTTTCTCTTCTTTCATCCTTATTCTCGCTTTTTGAGCCTTTTGTTTTGATCCTAGAAAAATAAAGTTGGCATAAAATACATTCCCGTCAGGATTGGCTGGCTTACGCTCCGTCTCTACTTTCTCATTTTCAAATTTTATTACCAATACAGGTTTGTTGTCTGTGTTCTTAATGGTGTATTGGCAAGTGGCGGCAAATGCTTTACATCCGTCTTTCTCCATAATGGCATACACTTTTTCATCCGTATAGATTTTGCCGGAATCAATCTTTATTTTCTGTGCTCTTGTAGTTGTAAAGGCCAGGAGAATAATAATAAGGCAATTGAGCTTTTTCATGATTTTATAGTTTTTTAGGTGTGGTTGGTTTGGAAGTAAGGAATACTTAATAAACGAAAGAATGCGTTGACAAATTTTGCTCCATTACTTATTTCATAATTGATTTCATCTGTTGTAAGTCCTGCTAAGTTTTTAATTTGAGCCATAGTAGTTTGGTTTTTGTTGATTTAAGGTGTTTAAAGTTATCTTACTGTTGAGGTGTTTCTATTCAATTTCCAGTTGAGCCTTAATTTTATCACAAAGATCTGATATGAAAGTTTGCATAGCAAGTTTGACAAACTGCAATTCGCTTGAAGAAAAAAATATTTTTTCATCTAACGTCATGTTTCTTTTTATATCTCTTGGAGTCAACATTTGTGTTTGAGATATAAATTTTTGATCAGCAATACTTAGGGAATGAACTATAGTATGTCTGCAACATTGTGCAAGTGAAATGTTATTTACCGTTGAGTTTTTAATGATTTCTAAATTTAAGTATTTACAGTAGGTCTTAATCGTCGAAGCCATATTTTGGAAGTTAATGTTATTCTTTTGCTTTAGTGCCTCAATAGTATAAGGCGTTTTATTTGAAGTAATTAAACGGTTAATAGTATAGTGAAATATTGCCTCTACTGCAGAGGTAAAATAAGACACTTGTAAAACAAGGCAGGAATTGAAGATAGATTTATACTGAATTCGCATTGAGTTGTTTTGGCGCACATTTGAAATTGCTTTCAAAGCGTTCTCTGCTAAGTATGTTTGGTTACTAATCTGTGGGGGTCCATTTTTTAATTTAAAGTTTAAATCATTAATGTGCGAGATGCAGAAATCTAAGAGTATAGAGTCAAATCCCGCTAACTCATCAACTGTTCTAAGGTGAGTATCTAATTTATCTTGAACGGCACTTAAACTTATCATGGTTTTTTCAGATTATGTCGCCACTCATCACACCTTAGTATTTCTACATCCAGCATCTCATTTATAAGAAAAAGAACATCCCAAATCTCAGTCATAGGAACACCGGCGTCAAAATATTGTGTCTCGTAAGTGTTTTTATTAGTGTGAATGATAAGTTTTGCATAAGGTGCTCCATCGCCAGCTCTTGCAACCGTAGGAGAAAGTATCTGATTGAGTTTTTTTAAATCAATACGGGAAACCTGACTTATTATATTTTCCCATTGAGACGGCTCAACCATTCCGTGATAGGTAGACACTGTTAGATTCCTGTATTTTGATGTGACCTCATAATTAATAGCAGAGCTATCAATCGTTAACCCAAATTCTCGAAGATCAGCAAACCATGTATAGTCAATTGCAACAACCGTCTCGTCAAGCTTATCAGTTTGACCATAGCTCATTATCCCCCAAAACAATAAGGTTAAGAACAAAAAAGATTTCATAAGCAAAGTGTTTTCTAAAGTTCCTAAAAAGAACTGTACCTCTCAAAAATACCCTCCTCCCCCCAACTCACAAAAAATATTTCTTACAAAAAATCCGCACAAAACGCCATTTTAGTATATACTGTTCGACCCTTTAGTATATACGGTACGACCCTACAATATATTCTGTTCGACCCTTTAGTATATACTGTTTGTGCCTAAAGGCAGATTCAACCCTTGATTAGCAATCTTAATTTTAAGCGAGATCTTCGGTAGTGTATCAGTTTGAAATTTGATGCTTTTACGGTCAAGCATGGCGTATCTTTGCTACCATGAAAAAAACAAAGCTACCCACAGACACCAATAAGAAAGCATTCAGCATAGTAGAACTTGCTACAAGTGAAGATAAGGAATTGCCGAACGATGGCAAAAACCCCGCCGCCGTAGCATTAGGACGTTTAGGTGGACTTAAAGGTGGCAAGGCAAGAGCGGAAAGCCTTACACCAAAGAAGCGATCAGAAATAGCTAAGAAGGCAGCGGCTAAAAGGTGGGAACAATAAAATATCTTATTCGCTTGCTTTCTTCTTTATTCTTTTTTTAGGTGCTATATGTTCAATAATGTTTGTACTTGCATTTCCGAAAGTTTCTGGATAGAATGCTTTAGCAACTTCAACCGGGTTGGCGATTGGCAAAATATTATTTTGAAGCAAAGTGCCCGCAGTATTTTGAGCCAATAATGCTCGTGTGTGTGAAATAGATATACCTACCATCGAGAATATTAGATTATGTGGTAAATCATATTTCCCATCTTCTTTTCTAAATTGTATTAAGTTGGGAATAAAAAACATATTCTGTACATGCAGATCAATTAACAAGTCAGGG
>JAYTGA010000159.1:0-41393 GCA_043733905.1 Segetibacter sp. | reverse complement strand
GCATTGACAATTACGTTGAACGTAGCAGTACTGTCGCAACCTGCAGCATTTGATAAGCCTGTTTTGGTTTTGGAACCTGCAGCGGTAAAGGTGAACCCTTCCCATGTAAAAGGCAATGCACTTGGGCAGATGCTGGTGTCTTTGCTGCTTGTGGTTGGTGTGCATGGTGGCGTGACGTATAACTTGAATGCTAAATCAAAACTTGAATAATCATGAACTGTGCCGTGGTCGACTTGATAAAGGCCGCCATCAGGGTAATCGTCATAGTTAAAGAATAAAAATTGAGGTACACTAGTACTAAAAAAAATAGTATAACTAGTGTCTGCCGTTACCGAAATAGGTGTTGAAAATACAATATTTACATCTGCGGAATCTCCTACTGCTGCATCAAAATTTTCACCGGCGAGTAAAGTTCCTGTTGGGCCTTCCCCTTTAAATACATTTACATTTCCCATAAAATGTACGCCTGTTTGATTGTGTAAATCATAAACGACTATTTTGTTTAATAATCCAGTACATGGTGCCTTAAAACTTTGACCTGCATAAATACCTGGCGCCGTAACAAGAGTATTCGAAGGCTGATGCACCAAAGTATTCTTAATAATAATGCACTGCGCCTTAGTTTGACTAATGCCTGCAAATGCCAACAGGCAAAGCAGCAACACCATACGATGTTTGTAACTGTAAATTTTCTTTTTCATGATTGTGTGTGTTTTGTTTTAGTAATTATTAAATAAAGAGGTCAAGAGGTGTTATAAAACAACTGCAGTAAATAGAGTGTAGCATCTAAAAGAAACGATGTAGAACGGGATAGAGCAGTATAAAGAGAAAGGTGTGTTGAGGAAATATCTGTCTCATCTGCGTTAGCCGTTTTGGTTAGATAATAATGGCTTTCTTCAATAACACATCCTAAGCAAAGGGACTGATATTGAGCAGATATTAGATTTCGTGTTAAAAATAATGGAAATAATCCATTGCATCGAAAGTGGTTATGATTGTGCTATATCGTTTGGCGTTTCCCGTTGTCTATATTTTGTTCATTCCACCTTTGGTGTTCTTCACCAACAAAGGCTTAAAGGCTTAAAATTTTTACATAGAATAATAAACAAAACATTATCTATCTTTGGTTCTAATCTAAAACAATATATATGAACGGGACTGATGACAAAGAAAACCAAAAGCTACATTCAGCAGAAGAAGTAAAGAATGAGCAAAAAAAGAAAACGGATGAAGCTCCTAAAAAACCAGGAGAGGAAACTTCTGAACTTAGAATGCAGGAAACAGATCCTGAAGAAGAAGAAGTTCAAGCCTAACTAATGGAGTTTTTGAAGTAAAGATGTAAACCTTAAAGATTTCTTTAAGGTTTTTTTTGTGCCGTATTATTCAATTAGCAACGGCTCGGCGGCATTGCGCTATTCTCCCGCCTGTGTTGATGTTCTTCACCAAAAGCTATGTATGCCATGCTGATCTGTTGCAGGTGAAGAACACCTGCCGGCGTTGCTAAATTCTATTGCGGCATCACGTCTTATCCCGAGCTGACGGAGCCGGTGCTGGTGTTGTTGGTAGCAAACATGCTTTTATACCCAATGCAAAACTTCAAAAAACGATAATTGATCAATTGTCAAACTATACTAAAAACAACAAGGCCACCATGAATAAGATGGCCTTGTGAATGTTTATATTTTATTTCGAAACTTACAGGGTCTTTACAACCTTATAAGTTTTTACTTCATTTCCTTGTCTCACTTCAATCATATAAATACCAACGGTTAGGGCTTCGCCAAATGAGAACGTTTGTGTTGGTGAACCTTTGGCGGTGTAAACAACTCTGCCATTGACATCTATGACCTTTAGCTGAACGGCTTCTGCTTTGGCAGTGAGTGGTGTTAGCTTAAACACATGGCTGCTTGGGTTTGGCGAAATGCTTACACTGAGTGCAGTGCTTCCTGCTTCAATTGTGGTTTTCGTTCCTTTGGTAAATGAACTGCGGCAGCCTGTTGCCGGAGATAGAACGAGGGCAACAGAACGGCCAACACAACCCGCTGCATCTTTGGCGTAGCCATAATAAGTGCCTGCGGCAAGATTGGGATAAGCGCTCTGGGCTTTGTAAATGCTGCTGCCCGGGTTTATTTTGTAAGTTGCTCCTGCTGTGTCAGTGGTGCTTAATGAAATGGTGCCTGTTGGTGTGCTGCAACTCGGCTGAACAACAGTATAATTTACTGCTGGTGGTGCAGGTTGGGTAACCGGAACAACTATGCTTGCACTGCTACATCCGTTTGCATCAACTACAAAAAAGCGATAGTTGCCTGCCGCAAGACCCGTGATGGTTTGTGGCGCAGTGAAAGGACTTAACATACCTCCCGAACCAATTTTGTATTTGAATGGTGCTGTACCCACCGGGTTGTCAATTGTGATTGTTCCGTTTGCAGAACCACTGCAGGTTAACGGTGTGCTTGTTCCTGTGGCAGTTACTTTCGCATTTTGCGAAACAACAATCCCTCCCGCTACGCCTATGCAACCTGTGTTATCCTTTACGTATGTTCTGTAGGTGCCTGCTTTCAGGTTGCTGAATGTATAGGAAGACCCACCAGCAGTGTAAGGCCCGGAAGTACCTACGCGATAAGAGAATGGTGATACACCGCTGGTTGGTGTAAGTGTGATGGAACCTGTGGCCGAACTATAACAACCTGCATCAGTTCTGCTAGTTGTAGAAGAAAGTGAAGTGATGGTAAGATGCAGTGTTATAATAGAATCGCAACCTGCAGCATTTACAGTTGTATCATTGTAAGTGCCGGAATTGGTGTAGGTTTTGCCGTTAAAAGTAAACTTGTTGCAATGGGTTACAGTTGTATCAAATCTTGTCCTGCACTCGGGAGTGACCTTCATAAAATAGCTCAATTCCATTGGAAAGTCAGAAGAAAAATTACCGCCGTATGCAGGTAGAGGATCTCCAAAAGTAACCGAAGTGTAACGTACATTAGAACCGGTATAGCCGTTGCCAACATTCTCAAAGTCATAATGGGACAACAATGTCATTACCCAATAGTCTCCCGGTACTATGTTAATACCTGCAGGTACACTTAGATCTGTGTATCCCTGACCTAGCACACCCACACTTGATGTTGCTATCAGGGTGCCGGGATTATTATTGTCATCTGTGTACAATCCCATCTGTACGTTTGTCTGCAGCGTAGTAATAGAAGAATTATTAGAGCTGCCTTTAGCACCACGGGAATTATTAAAAGGCGTGTTGTAAAGCGTTAGGTACTTTAAAGTGCCTGCACAAGCGGTGGTGTATTTTACTCCATGTAGCACATTGGCATTAGTTGAGGTGTGGGTGCTAGTAACCTGGGTGGCACCAGTGGTGCAAAGGCCTTGTGCAATGACATTGCTTTTGGAAAGTAGGCTGATACAGAAAATTGTAGCCAGTGCTACAATTGGGTAGATGTGTTTCATTCGATTAAATTATTTAAAAAATAAAAACTGCTGTAAAGGTAGGTTTATGTCATTCCTTGAGTAAGAAAATGAAAACCTTTTTCATCTTGTAATGTTTTTGCACTTTTGTTTGAGAAGTAAAGCCGGAAAGGCTATAAGAATTCACTTTATAGTCGTACCTAAGACTCCACTCCCTCCTACTACTTTTCATTTGCCGAAGGCCAAGAGTTGTCAATCATAATTAAGGAGATTTTAAACGAGGCTAAAAACAACAAGGCCACCTTGTGAAAGATGGTCTTGTGCATGTTTGTATTTTATTTTTAAAAAACTACAGGGTTTTGACAACCTTGTATGTTTTCATTTCGCTTCCCTGTCTTAATTCAATCAGATAAATACCAACGGTTAGGGCTTCGCCAAATGTGAGGGCTTGTGTTGGTGAACCTTTGGCGGTGTAAACAACTTTGCCATTGACATCTATAACCCTTAATTGGATGGTTTCTGCTTTGACAGTGTGTGGTGTTAGCTTAAACACATTGCTGCTTGGGTTGGGAGAAATGCTCACACTTAGTGCATTGCTACCCGCTTCAATGATGGCTTTGGTTCCTTTGGCAAATAAACTGCGGCAGCCTGTGGCTGGTGAAAGAACGATGGCAACAGAACGCCCAACACAACCCGCTGCATCTTTGGCGTAGCCATAATAAGTGCCTGCCGCAAGATTTGCATAAGTGCTCTGAACTTTGTAAATGCTGCTGCCCGGGTTTATCTTATAAGTTGCTCCTGCAGTGTCTGTGGTGCTTAATGAAATGGTGCCTGTTGGTGTGCTGCAAGTCGGCTGAATAACAGAATAATTCACTGCTGGTGGTGCAGGTTGGGTAACCGGAACAACTATGCTTGCACTGCTACATCCGTTTGCATCAACTACAAAAATGCGATAATTGCCCGCTGCAAGGCCAGTGATGGTGTATGGTGCAGTGAAAGGATATAACACACCTCCTGAGCCAATTTTGTATTTGAATGGTGCTATGCCCACCGGGTTATCAATTGTGATTGTTCCGTTTGCAGAACCGTTGCAGGTTAATGGTGTGCTCGTTCCAGTTGCAGTTACTTTCGCATTTTGCGATACGACAATCCCTCCGGCTACGCCTATGCAACCTGTTGCATCCTGCACATAAGCCCTGTACGTGCCTGCCTTTAAGTTGCTGAATGTGTATGAAGAAGAGCCTGGTGTGTAAGAGCCGGTTGTGCCTATGCGGTAGGAGAATGGTGACATGCCATCGGTTGGGGTAATCGTAATAGAACCTGTTGCAGAACCATAACAAACTGCATCGATATGGGATACAGTATTGGATATTATTTTGATGGTCAGGTGCAGTGTAATAACGCTATCACATCCTGCGGTAGTGGTCGTCTTAAATGTTTTGTCGCCGGAGTTGTAATAAGTAGCCCCATGCCATGTAAAACTATTACATACCGTAGCCGTTGTGTCTGATGTTGTGGAATGATTGACAATCAGATTCAGTGTAGCAATACTGTCGCACCCTGCTGCATTGGTGAGTGTATCGTTGTAGCTGCCCGTTGTCTTATAGGTTTTGCCATTCCACACCAAACTGTCGCAGGCAGTGGCATTGGAAGTGGAGGTAGTAACATTGCAAAGCTTCACCAACCAATAATCGGAACTTCCATGATTGCCTGTTACATCGCCATCATTAGATTCCGCACTTCCTCCAACAATATATCCCCCATCCCATGTTTGTTGAATGCTTGTGGCTTCATCATAAGCACTACCGCCTAATGTTTTTTGCCATTGCAACATACCTATACTACTCACTTTAAAAATCCAGGAATCATTACTTCCCTTATTGCCTGTTACATCTCCATCGGTAGAATTTGTAGATCCTCCAACAACATAGCCACCGTCGCTTGTTTGTTGAATGCTGATTGCATTATCACTAGCGCTACCCCCAAAAGCTCTTTGCCATTGCATTGCACCCGTGCTGGTCAATTTCACAACCCAGGAATCATAACCTCCATGATTGCCTGTCACATCACCATCATTAGAATTAGTAAGCCCTGCAACAATATATCCCCCATCGCTTGTTTGCTGAATGCTGTTTGCATTATCATCACCACTACCCCCTAATGTTTTTTGCCATTGAAGTACACCTGTATTATCTAATTTCACAACCCAAAAATCAACATTTCCCTGATTGCCTGTCACATCTCCATCGGTAGAATTAGTAGATCCCCCGACAATATATCCGCCATCGCTTGTTTGTTGAATACTGCTTGCATTATCATTACCTGTACCCCCTAATGTTGTTTGCCATTGCAGCACACCTGTGTTATCTAATTTCACAACCCAAAAATCATAACTTCCATGATTGAATGTTATATCTCCATTGGTAGAAGCAGTAGATCCTGCAACAATATAGCCCCCATCATTCGTTTGTTTAACGTTGGTTGCCAAATCAAAACCACTACCCCCTAATGATTTTTGCCATTGCAGCACACCCGTGCTATTTAATTTCACAATCCAAAAATCATAAGCTCCATAACTGTCTGTGACGTCTCCATCGTGAGAATTAGAATAGCCCGCAACGATAAAGCCGCCATCGCTTGTTTGCTGAATGCTGTTTGCAAAATCATCACCACTGCCCCCTAATGTTTTTTGCCATTGCAACACACCCGTGCTATTTACTTTCACAACCCAATAATCATAGTTGCCATGATTGCCTGTTACGTCTCCATCGTTAGAGTAAGTATATCCGGCGACAACATAGCCCCCATCGCTTGTCTGTTGGGTGCTGGTTGCGGTCTCATCAATACTACCCCCTAATGATTTTTGCCATTTAATAGCCGGGACTGTTTGTGCCTGTGTTGCATAGCTGCTCAATGCTAGTGCTGCTAATACAATAAAATGTCTAATTTTCTTCATTTTTCAAGTTTTATAATGCTGTTGTTAAAAGATAATTGTAGTACTCAATAAATATTTTTAAGCAGAGGGGCTGAGGTTGCGCAGACATCCATTTGGTTTCCAAAAATAATTGAAAAATGTAAGTTAGACTAAAGTGTTTATCCTTTTGTGATGTAAAAAGCACGTTGATCAAACCATTGCAGGGGGCAGAGGGGAAATGCTTTGTTTCTATGACGTTCCATTTTAAAAGAAATCAAACAGTTTGCCTTTCCTAACTGCTACTCATTTGCCGAAGGCGAAATAGTTGACAAGCCATAATTAATCAAATGTCAACCCACGTTAAAAAACACCAAGGCCACCTATGAAAGATGGCCTTGTGCATATTGTATTTTATTTCCAAAATAACCTATAAGGTTTTGAAAACCTTATAGGTTTTCATTTCTGTTCCTTGTCTTACCTCAATCATATAAATACCAACGGTTAGGGCTTCGCCAAATGTGAACGTTTGTGTTGGTGAATCTTTGGCGGTGTAAACAACTTTGCTATTGGGGTTACTCCACCCCCACGTCATCAATCTCCTTCATCAGTCTTTCTGTCTCAAACAGTGCAACAATGATCTTTTGGTAATGTAAAATGTCTTCAAACCCGAGTGTGCGGCCTTTGCGGTCTTTGAGCCACTTTTGAGCGGGTTGGTAGCCGCCAATGTAGAACTCCCAGGATGACTTGGGCACTTGCTGAAAGAATTGTGTATCGTTTATATAGACCCGGCCAAACTCGAATGAAGAATCTGCCATCACTATGTTGTCACCCTCCACTATGGCAAAGTTGGTTTCATACCTCACCTTGGTAACTATATTATCCCCGTCTATGGGGTAGCCGGTTATGTATTGTTCAACCACAGGGCTTTCTAACAAATGTATCTGCCGCAACTCTCCACCCAACGCTACCAGTTGCCAAAACCTGTCTGCATTGGTTGGGTATGGTACCCTTGGAAAATCTATTTTTAAAAACTCTTTGTACTTGTCTCTGTAGGTGGGACTGTGCAATACTGCATAGATGTAATCCAATAAATCTATCGGGGCAAAGGTGTTTTCAGTGGTTTCTTTTTCGGTGGTAAAGGTTAGGGCTAAGTTGTCGGCAATTTGTTTGACGATTGTGGAGTTGAGGTTGGGGGTTCTTGTACTATTTAGAGATTCCTCAACAACACCATTATCCTGATATTTATATAAAGGAAATACAGTTCCACCACCTCTTCTGTAAATGTTCTGGTCGGGCAAGTATTTACATGTAAATATTACGTTCCACTCATCTCCTCCTACTGCTTGCCCTTGTCTCCCTAAAATTAAACCGGCATTTTCTTCAATAAAATTTCCTAAGACCTTCTTGTTTTGTCTTGCGACAAAGTAGGAATTGTAAAAGATTTTTCTATTGTCAAAAGGTCTGTATTCGCAATCTCTTAAATATTGTTCAATGTTTACCTTGAACACATTTTTCCTTGTACTATTTGCATCCCACTTATCATTATCCTTTACAACTAAACCAAACGTTTTACATACTTCATCTACTGATCTTGCTTCATCTAGAAAATATAAAATCTTTTTTAAAAGGCTTTCGCTATCAAAGTCTATTGATAAATCATCTCTTTTAGTTAAAACACCTAATGAATTTAGAGGAAACAAATCAGGAATTGAAATGCCTTGCTTATATGTTGCTTCTTCTTCAAATTCTTTTAACCTAAAAAAATAATTTGGATCGTTATTCTCAAGCTTGTTATATGGGATTGATTGAAGATTATTCTTTAAAAGGAATTCGTATTTTATTTCCCTTTTTCCATACAAATCAAAATGAAATACTTCTCCTAAATCTATTTCCTTCTTCTTCCCTGTTTTAATAAAAAAATTGATAGATACTCCTTGTTCAATATCAAAAACATTTTCGTCAACAGTACCATCCAATGCTACCTCTTTCTTCTTCGCATTTCCATGCAAGTCTATAGTATATATCTTGTCATAAGTTTTCAAAAGGTGCCAACGCATTCCCCTAAATGTAGGATTGTCTAAAAAGCCATGAGGATTAATAAAAGCCAATACTCCACTCCCATTCTTTTCAATAAAATGTTGACCATAACGCAAGAACTTTACATAATCATCATTAATGAATTTAGAGTTTTGTTCTTTTAATTTCTCTAAACCTCCTGGCTCCTTTTTATAATCTTCCATCAACTTCATGATCCATTCACCCTTATTCGCACTCTCACCACTATACGGCGGATTCCCAATCACACACATCACCGGTGTATCTCTCTTTATCTGGTTGGCTTCATTGGCTTCACTGCTTAGCCAGTTGGCAAACAAGGTTCCGGTGTCGGGGTGGTGTTCTTCTAAACTATTGGTGAGGTAAACACGGAACCGTTGGTTGGTTGTGGGTTTATAACCTGTCTCGGTCAGCAGCAAATCAAGCTTCAGGTGGGCCATGGCATAGCTTGCCATCAGCAACTCAAATCCATTGAGGCGTGGCAGCAAATGGGTTTCTACATAATTGCTCCAAATGCCTTGCTGGCCTGCAAACCTTTTGTGTATCTGCCGGACAACTTCGGCTAAGAAAGTGCCTGTGCCTGTGGCGGGGTCGAGTATCTGCACCTTGTGTACTTCCTGCTCTACCTTTTTGCCCTGCACATCCACTTTTACTTTTGTCTTGCTGGTGTCGGCCAATCCATTTGCAAGGCCAAACTCTGTCTTGAGTATATCGTCCACCGCACGGACTATAAAGTTAACGACCGGCTGTGGTGTGTACCACACGCCTCTTGCCTTGCGCAGCTTTGGGTCGTACTCACTCAGGAATGTTTCGTAGAAATGTATAATAGGGTCTTCGGTCTTGGTGGCCTTGCCATAGTTTTTTAGCAATTCCTCCACATTGCAGGCAAGAAATATTTCTACCAATCCGTCCACAATCCACTTGATGCGGTCATCAATATCGGGCCCGGCAATGTAGCCAAACAGTTTGCGGAGAAA
Source organism: Segetibacter sp. (assembly GCA_043733905.1). GTDB lineage: Bacteria > Bacteroidota > Bacteroidia > Chitinophagales > Chitinophagaceae > Segetibacter. The sequence goes on along the minus strand of JAYTGA010000159.1, from coordinate 32,033 downwards.
AGGGTTTGACCTTGGTATCAGTTCGGCTGCTTCCTGGCGGCTAAATGTTGGCAGCGTGGGATCGTGCAGCCTTGCTGCAAACATGCCGTAGGCAATGGTTTGGGCATATACATCGGCAAAGCCTTTGGGCGTAATGTCGTGAATGAGTATTTGCTTAAAGGCGAGCATCTGGTCTTTCAGGGTGCTGTCTTCACGGTTTGCCTCATCGCTGGTCAAAGCTCTTTCTATCACTTCGCTTAGCAGGCGTGCCTTTCCAGCCATCATCTCTGCCAGTTTCTTAGAGCTTTTAATGGTTTGGCTAATGTGAGTGGTAAAGTCTTTGAGGAGGTTGGTAAAGGCGGTGAAGTTTTCGGGGATTGGCCTCACCCCTGCCCCTCTCCCGGGGGAGAGGGGTAAGAGATTGCCGGGGGAGAGGGGTAAGAGATTGCCGATGGCAATTTTGGTAACAAACTGTCCATCGCGGTACAAATGAAAGTCCAGATAATCTGTGAAAATGATATTGCTCAGCGAAGCTTTGTAGCGGTCAAACTGTTCTTTGTTGCCGGTTTTCTTTGCGCCTTCCAGGTCTTTGTCGCCAATGTCTTTTGCCTCAATAAATCCTACCGGAATGCCGCCACTGCGTGACGAGTGATCCCGTCGGGTGAGAATATAATCGGGTGCTCCGCATGTTTGTCGCTTTGGTTCATTGGTTGCTTTTACATCGGGAACCAATGTTTCTATCAATTGTTGCAGGTAGCCCCGGTAGGTGTGTTCAGTCGCATTGCCCTGTTTATAATGATGGTCTATGCGGCTTATGTATTGGTCTAAGGTCATGGGGCAATATTAATGATTAATGATGAATGACAAATGATGAAAAACAATACTTTTCAACTCTTGATACGCATTATTACAACCTGAGTGTCTATCTTTGATTATCCTCAATGCACAATCTAATTACTATATCGCCAAATATTCAAAGTGGAGAACCTGTTTTTACAAATACAAGAGTTCCTTTAAAGAATCTTTTTGACTATTTAAAAACAGGTCATTGTCTTAATGATTTTTTGGAAGATTTTCCCTCTGTTGAAAAGCAACATGCTATTGAGGTTTTAGAATATTTTGAAAAGCTTTTAAATTTTCCTTCTTCGCAAAATGTACAAAGTGTTGCTTGATGAAAACCTTCCGGTGAAAATGCGTTATCGCCTGCAGGGTGCATGTGAAATTTATACGGTTAAGGAAAAGGGTTGGAATGCCCTGGAAAATGGTGACCTTATGAATGCAATGCAAGCCGACGGTTTTGATTACCTTATAACTTCCGATAAAAACCTGCAGTATCAACAAAATCCGGAGAAATATTCGATTGGGATTATTGTTTTAAAAACTGTTGATAATACTTACGAAAGCATTCTGCCTTTGACAGATAAAATTAAAGAAATTCTTCAGAAAAATGAAAAGGTGAAACTGGCTGTTATTTTCTAAAAATAGTTACCTGATTTAACGTCCGGTCGGCAATGTCATGAACTTAACGAAACCTGCGGGAGGAGAGATTAACAATTAATAATTCTCTCCTTCCGCTTTTCATTTGCCGAAGGCGAAAGCAATTAATAATTAACAAATCCCTCCCGCTTGCTTTTCATTTGCCGAAGGCAAAAAAAACTTTACAACGATGGCGAAAATGTAAAAACAAAGTAATTCAGGTCTTAAAAAGTCCTGAAACTTTTGCGGACGTTATCATTGGTTTTCATGATGCCGTCCAAACTTTTACTGAGGCTATCATTGGTTTTCATGATGCCGTCCGAACTTTTATGGACGCTATCATTGGTTTTCATGATGCCGTCCAAACTTTTACGGAGGCTGTCATTGGTTTTTGTGATGCCGTCCGAACTTTTACGGAGGCTGTCATTGGTTTTTGTAATGACATCCGAACTTTTACGGAGGCTGTCATTGGTTTTCATGATACCATCCGTAAAAATTTCTCTTATTCTAATAAAAAAAATCTACTATTTTTTTGTTTTGTATTCGTTTGGCCTTTATTTTTAGTGTTCTAAACCTAATTATTATGATAAAAGCTGAAAAACTTTTTGCTAACCTCCTTGCTGAAGCAATCATTACCAACACACGACTTGCCAACTTTTTGCAAGATACCATTGCCCGCCTGACGGCGCAAAATGTGGGAGACATTTACAAAGAGATCATTGAGAAGCTGACCACCCACAGCGCAGCCCTACGCAAAGACATTAGCGATGTGGACACGGGCAAAACATCTCTAAAGGGCAAGACACAAACCAACGACGAGGTAGTGATACTTTTTCACCAAACAATGAAAATAAAAGAAGGTGTAATAGCCGATGGGGTGGGCGGATTCGATTCGGAGGGCTATCTTGATTTTTATCCCAATGGTCTCACAGAATATAGCCGCGCCACCAAGACCGAAATGCCTACGCTGGTTGCCAGGATAGCAAAGGCCGCCGACAAACACAAAGCCGAACTGAGCCCGATATTAGTAGCCCTGCTGATCTCGTTTGAACCCAATTGGAACGAAAGCCGCAGCACACAGCAACAGGAACAGGGCAGCCTGGACGACAGCCGCACAGTGAGGGCCGAAGACCGCCACGAGGCCGAGTTGGCTGGCACCACAGCCATTCATTCCATAGCTGCGCTGTACCCCGGACAGGTCAAAAAATGCAACAGCCTGTTCGATTTCAGCCTGCTGTTCGCCACTCACAAACACAAAAAACCGCAAACAATAGAGGGTACGCTGGCACCAACGCTCAGCGCCGCTGTGCTGAATAAAACACTGAACGCCGACACCAAAATACTGGCAATCAACCCGACAGATAATGCCCCCTACTTCCTCTACCTGGCGGCTACCGCCAACGGTGCCAGCAACGGCAAGGGAGTGGAAATAAAACCCGGCCAGTCGCACCACCTGAGCCTTGCAGAACTGGGCAGCAGCGATCAAACATTCTTAATCGTCCGTAACCAAAGCGATGCCAACGCCACCGCTTATGATATTGAAGTTAGCTAATTGGTTTATTGGTTTATTGGTTTATTGGTTTATTGGTTTATTGGTTTATTGGTTTATTGGTTTATTGGTGTACACCTAAACATTAAACATTAAACCCTAAACGCTAAACCCTAAACTCTAAACTAGTTCTTAATTGCTTTCAAGGTTTTGACTTCATTTCCTTGTCTCACCTCAATTAAATAAACACCATTGGTCAGGGCTTCGCCAAATGTGAATGCCTGTGTGGGTGAACCCTTGGCGGTATAAACCACTTTGCCATTGATGTCTATCACTCTTAGCTGAATGGCTTCTGCTTTGGCAGTGTGTGTTGTTAGTTTAAAGACGCTGCTACTTGGGTTTGGAGACAGACTAACACTTAGCTCATTGATACCCGTTTCATTGGTTGTTCGCATTTTCCCTTCGGGAAATGAATTGCGGCATCCTGTACCTGCAGACAGAACGATGGCTGGTGTACGGCCAATGCAGCCAAACGTATCTTTAGCGTAGCCGTAATAAGTGCCTCCGGGAAGACTTCCATAGACATACTGAGAAGTATAAACACTGCTGCCCGGGTAGAGTTTGAAAGTGGCATTTGGACTTTGCAATGCACCCAAAGTAATAGATCCATCTCGCCCATTTGTGCAGCTTGGATTAACCGGAGTGTAACTGACAATCACAGCCGGTGGCGAAGTAACCACCACGCTTTTAATGATTTCGCAGCTATTGGCGTCTTTCATATAGACTTTATAAGTACCCGCTGCCAGACCGCTGAAAGTATTAGCTGTGCCATAGGTGTCAGTGACCTTCTTTTTGTATAAATAAGGCGATACACCACTGGTAGAGGTTATTGTAATAGAACCATTGGTGCTATTTGAGCAGGGGCTTACAGTGGTTGATGAGGTTGTAGCAGTGATAGCAACCGGATTAGTAAACGATGCCTTTGCAGAGCCAGTACAACCATAGGCATCCATAATATAAACTGTGTTGGTTCCTGCTTTGACACTAAAAGTATTGGATGGTCCAAAGTTGCCCGTGGTGCCAAGTCTATATTTGAACGGAGCTGTTCCTCCACCGGGTGTAACAATCATGGAACCCATTGAGTCATGGCAGACAGCACTGGCTGTCGCCGTTCCCGTAACGGCAGCATGGGTGGTTATGGCAATGGTTGGTGAAATAGTTGTGCAGCCATTGTCGTCTATGATGTAAACTTTGTAGTTGCCCGCTTTCAAATTGTTGAACTGATTAGACGAACCATAAGCACCGGAATTGAGCTTGTACATGTAAGGAGCGGTGCCATTGACAGGTGTTGCCAGGATCGAACCGACCATGCTGCCATAGCAACCTGTATCACTTTTGGAATATGTGGCGCTGAATTGACTACAGTCCACAACAGTTAGGGAAACAGAGTTTGAATTGTAGTGAATCTTCCATTTTAAACCGGTCGCTAATGCAGGCAAGACAAGGTTGGAAAAAGTGCCCGTGTAAGTGGCATAGCTCATCTCAATAATATTGAAGGAATTATTGGCTACCGGTACAAAACCATTGAGGAAACTGACCTTGAGTGTGCCTCCAAGAACATTTGCGCCAGAGGTCCAATACAACTTATCAAAAGAGTTGGTGGATGCTAGTTGCATGTTAAGAGTACCACTGGCGTTTTGTGTGTATGGGCCAGCGCCTTGAAACTGGGCAATACCATTGCCACCGGGTGACACTATGCCGTTGTTAACCACACCGGCAAACTGGCCTGCACCATTCAACACTCCATTGTTGACGAACCGTCCCGCAGTCGAATTGACAGAGGTGAGTGTAACTCCGCTATTGATGGTAAGTGCGCTGCTGTTACTGCAATATATGGCCTTGTTAGTGGCATCATAATTAACGTCGAGGGTGACGTTGCGATTTATATTGAATCCACCTGTAGCGGGGTTAGGCACTTTGTAATCGTACCAAGTAAGGGGGTTTGACCAGGCCTCTGAAGCTGTGCAGTTATTAGTTGACACACCCATTGCAGGATCGGAATACGGATCTGGCTTCCAGGAACCTACACTACCCGGGTTACAATTGAGTGTTACAGCGCGATAAATTTGCGGGAAGTCACTTACGGTGCAGTTGACACAATACCCAAAATAACAAGCTGTTCCATAGCAGACCTGCGAGCCGTTCGTGGTTGCCGGATAGGTGCCTATGTCAACCAGGTTGCCTGAGTTGTCAAACTTGTAAAAGCGATTAGCATATACCTCGCCTGAGCCAGGAATGATGACAGGAAACTCTACAGTGGGCCCACCGTTAAAAGGCGGTCCTTGCTTTAGGGTGACCGCTGTCAATCCCTGAATAATTCCAATGGTTTGCGCATAGGTAGTAAGGCTTCCCCCGGTCATTAGCAGTAATAGCAGGAGGCGGGTAAAGCGAGAAGATGTTTTGCCTGTTTTAAAAGGCGTCTTAAAGAACTTTTTCATAATTGTAATTTTTGGTGTGAGGTAATTGGGTTTAAAAAGCAGAACAATCATTCTACTTATCCCTATGCAAACCTACCTCTATCCCATGCGCCAAACAATCCCTAAAAATTGGTATTTTTAAAGATACCGTATAACTGGTATTTTCTTAAACCACTGTTGCAGAGTGTATTTGATTGGTTACTTTTATGCAATAATCAACTGCATGAGACTGCTGAACCCTATTTCTTTTACAGTATTTATTCTGGCTCTGTGTCTTTGTTCTCACCATGCAACGGCTCAACAGGTGTCGATGGATAGTGTCTATAAAACAATCTGCGCCCTGCCAAATGATAGCATTCAACTAAAAAAACTACTGGACTTTAGCGACAAAGTAGAAGTGTCTGATAGTATGCTTTGTAAAGAAGTTTATAAAAACACACTCGCCATTAGCCGAAAAATAGGCAGCCCTTACTACGAGAGCAAAGTTTTTATTTACATGGGCATTTTTACCAAAAACCATAAAGACTATGCTACTGCATTGGGCTATTTACAACAAGCCTATAAGATAGCCCGCAGTGCGGGCATTGACGAAAACGTGGGTTCTGCTTTGGCAAACATGGGCAACATTTACCACGCTGAAAACAACATTAAAGAAGCCACTACAAAAGGCATCGAGGCAAGTTACTACTTAGAAAAAGCCGGTAAAACAAGGTTGCTTTCTATCATACTTGGCAACCTGTGTACCGATTTTGAAAACCAGCGGATGTATGATAAGTCAATAGAGTATGGTTTAAAAGCCGTGCAGGCGGCAATCCAGAGCAAAGACAAAAGAGCCATTGGAATGGCCTATGGCAACCTGAGTGTGCCATACATCCGCATCCGCGACAAAGAAAAATTTTATGAAGCTGCCAAACAGGAATTGTTCTACCTCCGTGAGTTCAGGAACCCAAAACATTTGCACCAGGCTTATCAAAATATTGCTTCTTACTACATTGAAGTAAAAGATATACCCAATGCTACACTTTATGCAGACAGCAGCCTGCAAATGGCGGAGGCTACTAATGATGCCAAATTTATAGCAGAAGCCAAAATACTGATAGGCAGCATTGCAACCGAAGCCAAAGACTTTAACAAAGCTGGCAAAATATTAAATGAAACCAAAGCCGTAACGGATAAGGAAGGCGGAATGCTCTTAAAGGGCGACTGGAACTCAATGATGTACCGGCTTGAAAATGCAAAAGGGAATACCAATGATTCAGCCGTTCAATACCTGAAGGCCCAGTTTATTATTGAAGATTCACTGAAGAATGTAAAGATCCTGGCAAACACTATTGCGCTGGAAAAGAAGTTTGAAACCGAAAAGAAACAATTGCAAATAACACAACTACAAAAGGAAAAGGAAATACAGCAACTGTCGCTACACCAGAAAAACATTGCGCTGTATGTTTTGCTGGGCGGCCTTTTGGCGGCTTTTATGGTTGGTTTTCTCCTTTACAAAAATAATAAACGCAGACACCAGGTCGCTACGCAAAAAGAAGCTCTTCATCAACAACAAATAAAAGAACTGGAAAAAGAAAAACAACTGCTCGCCGTGTCGGGCATGTTGCAAAGCCAGGAGGCAGAGCGCAGCCGCATGGCCAAAGACCTGCATGATGGATTGGGCGGCATGTTGAGCGGCATTAAACTAAACTTATCATCTATGAAAGGAAACATGATTGTGCATGAAAATGATGCTGCACTTTTTAATAAATCACTAGGCCAGTTGGACAATGCCATTGCCGAAATGCGCCGGGTAGCTCATAACATGATGCCCGAAGCGTTGCTGAAATTTGGCATTATCGAAGCAGTCCAGGACTACTGCGATGGCATCAACGAAAGCAGGATGGTCAACATGCAGTTTACCCATTTGGGCTTTGACAAACCGCTGGAAAAATCAATCGAAGTGGTGCTATACCGCATTGTCCAGGAGCTGAGTAACAATGCCATTAAACACGCCGCCGCCACCCACATTTTTATACAAATCACACAGCACGAAAGGGGCCTGACATTGACTGTGGAAGATAACGGCAAGGGCTTTGACGTGGCACAAATAACCAAAGGTGCAGGTTTGCAAAATGTGCAGTCTCGGGTGGACTATCTCAATGGCAGCATGGAAATCAGTTCAACATCCGGCGTTGGTTCCACTTTCAACTTAGAAATACCACTATAAACCATGACCCAAAAGCTCATAAACATCCTGTTGGTTGATGACCACAACATGGTCATCGAGGGCATGAAACACATTCTTGCCCTCAGTGGCAACGTGCAGGTGACAGCGACTGCTGGCAATGCCTTTGAAGCCATCACAGCCTTGCGTGAAAATGAGATAGACATTGCCTTTGTGGACATCAACCTGCCCGACATCAACGGCATAGAACTGTGCGCCAAAATAAAAAAGGAGTTTCCCGCAGTGCATGTGGTCGGGTTAAGCACATTTAAGCAGCGAAGCTATGTGTCGCAAATGATAGCGAACGGGGCAAGCGGCTACCTGCTGAAAAGTGCAGGCAAAGAAGAAATAGAACAAGCCATCGGCGATGTGCTGGCGGGCAAAATGTATTTCAGCACAGACATCAACAACACAAAAGCAACCACACAGTTTGACGGCGAAGGCCCCGTGCTGACCCGCCGGGAAAAAGAAATCCTGCAAATGATAGCCCAGGGAATGACGACCAACGAAATGGCTGCCAAAGTATTTCTAAGCCCCTACACCGTGGACACCCACCGCAAAAACCTATTGGCAAAATTTGAAGTCAGCAACACAGCCTTATTGATATCTATGGCTGCAAAATTTGGGATTGTATAAGAGCCGCCATGACTACATACAAACAGCCTGCATCTCTGCAAGCCGTTTTATATAAATTTATAACCCAAAATGGATTAGTTATCCTGTCTTGGTTCCCTCGGATTGTTAGAGAAAGTAAGAGGGAAAATAAGTATTCCGATAAAATATTTTTTGATAGGCAGAAGGGGGGATAGCTGGCAAAAAAGCACTATTTTGCAGCTAAAGCTTATAGTAAAATGCCAAAGAAATCCTTATACACAAAAAAGCTAGGTGCTATAGTCGCAGGGGGGTTAAAAATAAGCCGTTCGGGCAGATATCACGTCATTGCTGTTGATGCACAAAAATGGTCAGTCGTTCCAGAGGGTAGTGTACGTCCTGTAAAAGCATTCCATTCTCAAAAAGAGGCAATAGATTTTGCCAAACAAACAGCTTCAAAAAAAACAGGGGAAGTTTTCATTCATAGCAAAGACGGGCAATTGAGCAGCTCCATTTCTTACGCAAAAAAATAGCATTTACCCTATGGCTTTTGAAAGAAATGTGTTTATAAACTGCCCCTTCGATAGCGATTACAGACCTTTGCTGCGAGCCCTCACATTTACACTTCAGTACTTAGGTTTTACACCACATGTTTCTCAAACCCTTTCTTCTTCCACCGTCAGGATCAACCAGATTAAACAACACATCAGGAACTGCAAATACAGCATACACGACCTTAGCCGCAGCCGCCCCAATGAAGCGAGGAGACTTTCCAAGGTTTAATATGCCCTATGAGCTTGGCTTAGACTTAGGTGCATGTGAATTTGGCGTAAAAAAACTTCAAACCAAACGAACATTGATTTTGGAAACGGCGAGGTTTCATTATCAGCAAGTGTTGTCTGACATAGCTGGCCAAGATATTGAGAACCATAACGATGACCCAAGAATTTTAATAATGAAAGTCAGGAACTGGATTTCGAATAACCTACCCCATGTTATCAGCAGTCAAAGCCAGATATGGATAGCATTTAACCAGTTCACCAAAAGTTTGACTGCTAATTTATCTTCGACTTATTCCACTAAAGAAATCAGTGAAATGAATATAGGGGAATACATCAAGTTTGCAGGAGATTGGATCCGCCAATTTAAAGTTTGATGCTAATGAAATTTGCCCCATCACAAAAACAGCCTGCATCCCTGCAAGCCGTTTTATAAAAGGCTGTCTTTATGGGACAGCCTTTGGTATGAAGGGCAAATTATAGTCTTTTTAAAAACTCTTAAAACATATTGACAACCGATGTTGCATTTTTGGCAGAGCTGGCTTTCATCATTGTACGAAGCAAAGCTTTGGCTCTGGAAAACTGTGATTTGCTTGTGCTTTCTGTAATGCCCAACTGACTGGCGATTTCTTTGTGTGAGTAGCCTTCTACGGCATATAGATTAAAAACCGTTCTATATCCGTCGCTCAATGTTTTGGTTGTTTTCAGGATGTCTTTTTCATACAGGTTGTCGAGTGCATTCTGTCTTTTATCTGCAACACTATTTTCCAAACCCTCTCCCACGCTTGTGTTGATATTTTTTCTACGGATATGCTCAATAGCCGTATTAACAAATATGCGGCGAACCCAGCCTTCAAACGAACCTTCGCCACGAAAGCGGTTAAGGTTGTTGAATAGTTTTACAAACCCGTCCTGCAAAATATCTTCTGCATCCATTTGGTTTTTTGAGTACCGCAGGCAGATGGAAAACATTTTTCCGGAAAAATGGTCGTACATGGCTTTTTGGCTTTTTCTGTCGCCGCTCAGGCAATTTTCAATCAGGTGGCTTTCGCTAAGAGTAAAGTTGTTGTTCATATCATTTGTGGTTTAGGACAGCTCATAAACGACAAGGATGCCAACCACATTAAACATTGATTTTCAGCACATTAAAAACTGATTAAAAAGAACTTCATTCCAGAATAAAAACTCTGGTATCAAAAATGGAAATTGAAATAAATAAATGGCGAAAAAGGAGAAAAAAGAGGGCTAAAAAGCTTCTATATAAACAATAAAATAGTTACCAGGCAACAAAAACCGTCCTTAGATGGGAAGAAGGCATTTTTAAGAAAATTTAATCCTTCAGTCTGCAACAATTTGCAAATGGGCGATTTCCCCTTCATTATACCATTGAAGAATGGTAAAAATGAACTAAAAATGAGGTTATTAAGGCATTTTAAGGCTCTTTAAGCCTTTAATGCCGTTTTAATCTTGTCCTTAAAAAATGCAGGAAAAAAGAAGGTTTGTCAAATCAGCGAAATGCCGAGTCCGGCACCATTGGAGGGTCTTACTTTTCCAAAATCATAGCTGAGTCCGGTTGCTGTGTCTTGTGCAAGCAGCAATGGCCCGTCAATGTCAGCCATGTCAAGTTGTGGCAGCAGTTGCACCACGGCGGCAGAACCTGTAGAGGATTCGTTCATGCTGCCCATCATCACTTTTAGGTTCAGGCGGCGGGCATTGGCTATCATGCGGCGTCCGGGGGTTATGCCGCTGCATTTGGTCAGTTTAATATTGATGCCATGAAAATGCCCGGCGCATTTGTCAACGTCATTTTCATGCACGCAACTTTCATCAGCAAACAGTGGCAGTGGCGATGAGGTGTACAATTGTTTCATGCCTTCCCAATTGTCTTTGTGAAGCGGCTGCTCCACCATTTCAACACCCAGGTTGTGCAATGCGGGAATTTTTTCTAAAGCTTCATCAAGGCTCCATGCGGCGTTTGCATCTACCCTGAAAGGTGCGCCGGTGTGCTGTCGCAGCGTTTTGATGATGTCAATATCATTGTCCGTTCCCAGTTTTATTTTATAGACCGGCCAGGGCTTTTCTTTTATTTTATCCACCATGTTTTCCATGGTGTCAAGGCCAATGGTATAATCTGTGATCGGGGCATGATCATAATTCGTATTCCAAAGCTGATGAAGAGGTTTTTTATTCATTTTTCCAAACAAATCCCACCCGGCCATGTCCAGCGCACACACCAGGAAAGGATGATTGGGAATCAGGTGATGCAGGTAATGCCAGTAGCGTTCAGGATCGGTGAGGGCGAACTTTTCAATCATTGTTCGCTTACTTTCCATTACGTCTATCATCTCCTCAACCGTCACGTTGTAATAGCTGATGGCTGTGGCCTCGCCATAACCTGTGTATGGCCCCAATTGCAAAGCCACGATCAACGTAGGCTGGTGTGTCTTCGTTCCTTTTGAAATGGTAAAAGGATGGCGGAAAGGAAGGTTGTAGGACTGGTAGTGAAGTTGCAAGCGGAGAAAGGATTTTAGGATTTATAAAGTCTTTTTGATTTTTTGGGGATAAAAATTAGTTCTTCATTTAACATACTCTTATTTGCTGTGCCTTTAATTGCCCTGGCCTTTAGGCCGGGGAAATGTAATCAATGACACCCCGACTATTCTTAGGGCTTTAGCCCTTCCAACCAAGCTTCTTCCAGTTTTTTATTCAATTTTTGCTTACCGACAAAGGGCTGAAGCCCTAAAATAAAATGTGTTTCTAACTCTATCCGCGCCCTAAAGGGACGGGGCAAATAAATCCTATCGTCCACTCTGGCTGACGACTCTCTTAATTTCTGTATTAAATTCGTCCTCATTCAATAGTTCTTCCAAAGTAAAGTGCATCCTGTACTGCCAGTAATGTTTGGGATCTGAAGGAATGTTGATCCGCTCATCATTGGGATTTGCCCGGCGAAGTTTTCGGCTGATGCCCAGCAAATCCTGCAACTGGAAGATGCTCCACATGGCAGGGGAATAAAAATGCTGTTGCAAAATGATATTGTTAATCCATGGTTCGCAGAAATAGGGGGCGCTGCCCCACTGTCCAAGTTCGTTGTTAAAAAATCTTTGTGTAGCTGCCCTGTCCTCCTCCCACCAGCCACGGATGGTACTCATGTCGTGTGTGCTTGGGGTCACCACACTCAGGTATGGCGCATCGTTAGGGTGAAAAAATTCGCGTTTGGGATCTTTGGGCATCCTTTGTATTTCGAGGCTGAGTATAGCCAGTTCACGCATCACTCCCGGCACGGTTGCAGGCACCATTCCCAGGTCTTCGCCACAAATAAGCATGTTGGTGCTGCGCTTTAGTTCGGGCAGTTTTTGCATGGCTTCTTTGCGCCAAAATTCGTCTTGCCGGTTGTAGAAATAATTTAGATAAAGTTCCCGCAACTGCTGCTGCGTATTCCCATCTAAATGCTGAAAAGACGTGGTGCTTTCCATGGCTATTCTGAAATGAAACTGCTGCCTGCCTGAGCCTTCTTCTTCAAGCAAAATGATATTGCTGATGAGGTCAAAAATTCCTGATTTAATTTTTTGTGAATGCTCGTTTTGTTCCTGTGAGGTAAAATAAGTTTCTACTTTTAACTGGGTCTCAAACTCAGGTTTCAATGAATATTGATCCACATCGCTCTGCCAATCAAGAAACTTCGCTTTCACTTCCTCTGTTTCATTTCCGAAAATAGATTCGATAATGGAATGGGTGATGTAGGGTTTGCAATACCTGTTATACTCAAAATATATTCCCCTGCCATGAAACTCAGTAATGTGGATGGGGACAGCGGGAACAAAATGTCCCAGGATGCCCTCGACTGCATGTAAAGGAATGCTCCAGATGCGGAAAAAGCCAAGAATGTGATCTATTCTGAAAGCATCAAAATAGTAGCTCATTTGCTTAAATCTTTTTTTCCACCAGTCAAATCCGTCTTCCTTCATCCGCTGCCAGTTGTAAGTTGGGAAGCCCCAGTTCTGGCCTTTCACAGCAAAATCATCCGGCGGCGCACCTGCCTGCTGATCCATGTTGTACAGTTCCGGCTGCTGCCAGGCATCGCAACTGTTGCGGTAGATGCCAATGGGGATGTCGCCTTTCACAATAATGCCGTGGCTGTGTGCATAGTTTGTTGCATCTTTCAACTGCAGGTGCAAATGATATTGAACATAGTAGTAAATGCTGATTGCCTCATCGGCTTTTAGCGGCGAACCAGCCAATTGATTTATAGCCGCTTCATCATATTGGTTATGTCCCGGCCATTGACTAAAATCTGATGTGTCATAGGTTTCCCTGAAATAGGAAAATGCAGCATAGGGCACAAGCCAATGTGCATTTTCCACAAAGAAAGCGTGGAAATCACTGCTCTTGAAAGTATGCTCTTTCTGCGATGGAAAAATTTGTTTTAGCAAGTCCCATTTGGCAGCCATTACTTCTGTGTAATTCACTACAGGAAAGCTGTTCAGAGTGGATTGTTTTTCATTTAGCGAAGCTAAAACAGCCTGGTTTTCTTTACTGACAACCGAGGGCAAATGCAGGTAAAGCGGATGAAGAGCAAACGCTGAAATGGCGGCATAAGGATAGCTGTCAGTGTAACTGTGCGTGGCTGTTGTATCATTTACAGGAAGTAATTGCACCAGTTTCAAGCCTGTTTTTTTTGCCCAGTCTACCAATAGTTTCAGGTCGGTGAATTCGCCAACACCAAAGCTGTTTTGAGAACGGAGACTAAATACAGGGATTGCCACACCGGCACCCTTAAAAAACTTGTAAGAAATATTGGCAAATCCATCGGATACAACAGTCAGTTTTCCAGGGGAAATGCCATCATACAACACACGGTTGTTGCCATTTTCATAAGCCACAAAACGATTTTTCTCCGTATCAAAAACGCCGTATTTGTATGCAACAGGGAAATCTGCACCGGACAGGTCAACCGAAACATGGTGCCATTCTTCATCTTTTTTTGAAGATAAAAGAACAGGATTTCCAATTGACCATTCGCCTAATTTTTCGGCAGATCCTGTTATCATCAACACTTCTCCTTTGCCTAACAACGGGGCTTTTACTTTAAAAATATGTGTCGCATTGGCTGGAGATGCGGCTGAAGAATTCTGAGTAAAATTTTCTTTTAACAACACCTCGCGGAAAGGCTCAGTGAAAAAAGTATTTTCAATGAGCGAAGAATCATTCCATGTGTCCATGAGAAATAACTCTTCAGCCTGCCGAACGTTTGCATTGATCAGTTGATTGCTTCCCCAATCGCTTGTGAAGGTGCCATCTGTGTTTTTTAAAACATAGTTGTACGCTACATCTTCTAAAAAAATATTGCCTTCCGGAATTTCCAGAATTCCGTACCAGTATTCGTTGTTTAAATAAGTGAGGGGAAAGGCTTTTTCTACATCATTGTTTCCCAACAAATCGTGACTTCCACTTACAAAAAGTGACTGACCAACAATAGTGGAATATTTAAGTTGGAAACTGATTTTTCTGATCAAATTTGCAGCATTGTCTTGTGCCGAAATTTTGGTTTTAGCAGCGGGCATTGCCTTAGGAGCAACTGCTGTCGCCGCAACATTTTTAATCTTTGAAGAAGCTTTTTTTACCCGGATGCCTGTCTCTGGTAAAGATTTTTTGGTGGGTGCATTTTTGACTTTGGCTATCACAGGTTCATTTGTATTTTCTTTGTCAGAAATACTTTTGATTCCAGTTATTTGTGACGTTGTTTCACCAGCTTTCTTCCGTGAAGCAGGTTTCTTTCCATCTTCTTTTTGCGTAGGTTCGGTTGCAGGAGAAACTACTTCACTATTCAACCTTTCAGGCTGGTCCGCAGCCACTTTCTTTATAGATTTTTTCTTGTCCAAGTTCTAATCTTTTTTAAGGGGGCGAAAATAAATAAAACCCATCACAATGTGTCTTAAATACACTAAACAATTATTGGGTTGCAATTACTCAACTCCTTAATTTTGCCAAAACTTTTAAAACCGATGGAAACAGCAAAATCAACAGGAAAATTTTGGTTATTCTTCTTTATCTCAATTGTAGCGGTCATTTTAATGGCCATGTTTGTGCCTAAGTTTTTTTGGGTCATTCTGCCTTTCAACTTTACTTTTTTTGCCAAGGCAATGAATATACTGTAAGGAATCAATACACTCGACTCCTCCATTAAAAAACCTCCGGTCGGAGGTTTTTTAATACAATTTCTTTAAAAAATTATTTACTCAAAATAACAATCAGGGCATAAATAATACTTGGCAAGGTTCCCAAAAATAACACACCGGCAAATCCGAAAATGAGCAATCCAAGAACTGTAAGTAAAACTGAAATCCAAAATTTATTATTCGTCTCCCCCTCGTGAAGATAGACTGCTAATGGTGGAATGAAGAGGGCAAGTATGACCTGTAAAACTACATTGGAGTCCACATCTTTACCTGCTTTTTTATCAGCTTTATATTGTTTCAACTCTTTTTTCATTTTTTTAAACTGCATCTTTTTATCGTGATGCGACATGCTGTTAAATTCTTTCAAAGCATCCTTAATACTTGTAACCGTGGGCTTTTCCATTATACTACTATCGGGTGATGATAGAGTAATTTTAGCTGCTGAGGATGAAAATGCAAAAAAGGAAAAAGTAATAAAGGAGATACAGGTAATAATTTTTTTCATAAATGTTTGTGTTTTAAAAACTATGGACATTGCGAATAATTATAGGTTTTTTCAAAGTTAAAAAAGCTCAATTGCAGGATGATTCTAAAAAAGCAAACGTGGATAAATTTAAATAAAGGCAACAGGAATTAAGAATCGCTAAAGAAGATTTTCATTTGTATTAAAAATTCGTGCAATGGTTGATCTTTTTATAAAATGGTAAAATTTCCTGTGTTGATTCCTTCATGCACAACCTTTAACGGTTTTTTGCAACATACTAAAGAGAAGGGTATTTATTTTTGTTGGATGAAGTATAGATTTACGCTACTTTACTTTCTTTTGCTGCCTGCCTGCATTATATCTGCCCAGCCAACCGGTAAGAAGAAGCCCGTTACCCCACATAACGGCCAATATGAGTCTTCGGAAAATTCAGGCAATCATTTGCCAAAAAAATCAGAGAATACATTAATTAAGAGCCCGGAAAATAAAAGTACCAATGGCGATGCTTCCTCTTCTAAAAATAATGTAACCGGCATCTGGAAAGGTTATTTTGTGCAAAACACGCTTGGATTTATTGAAGACAAATATCGCTTTGAAGTGCAGGTGGCAGAGCAGGACAATCACAGCCTCAAGGCAGTTACTTATTCTTACAAAACCACTGTTTTTTATGGAAAAGCAGATGCGGCTGGCATTTTCACAGCTAAAAGCAAGAATTTCTTACTGAAAGAAATTAAACTGACGGATGTAAAACTAACAGACCAAAACTCCGGTGCATGTCTGATGACCTGCTATCTTGATTTCGATAAAATGAGTTCGATGGAAACGCTGACCGGCGATTACACGAGTGTGAGCATAAAAGACAACAAAGATTGTGGTAACGGTAAAGTGTACCTTGAAAAATCGCCTGTGACGGATTTTTACAAAGAAGATTTTTTAGTTAAAAGAGAAAATGAACTTAAAAAAGCAGCAACATTAAAAAAGTCGGGTGATTCCGGCAGCAAACAAAAAGTAACTGCCTCATCAACTAAATCAAAATTAAAACCCGGCGCAGAAAACAACCTGACCTCCACTCAAAAACTAGTCAAACCGGAACCTGAAATAGCTGAAATTCCTAAAAAAACAGAGTTGCAAAAAAGTACGCAGCCTCCCAATATCAAGTCGATTCCTAAACCGGAAATCATGAAAACAAGGGAGAACGAGATGCTGAAAACCATTGTTACTTCTGAAAAAGAATTTAAAATAGAATTGTATGACAATGGCGAAATTGATGGTGACAGAATTTCTGTTTATCACAACAATGAATTGATCGTATTCAATAAAATGCTGACAGACAAGCCAATCACTTTTACCATTCATGCCGATGATCAGGTGCCTGTGCATGATTTTGTAATGGTGGCAGAAAACATGGGAACCATTCCTCCAAATACTTCCCTCATGATCATTACTGCCGGCACACAGCGTTATGAATTGTTCGTAACAAGCACAGATCATAAAAATGCGCTGGTGCGAGTAGAATACAAGGCAGACAATGTGAGCAAAAATTAGCCGGACACATTCTTCATTTAATATTTATTTCATCATCCTCGCCAGGCCGCTAAATGTTTCGTAAGGGCCTTTGGCAATGAACATGTTGACAAGCCAGGCTGGCACGCTGCCGCCAGGATCCATTTCCAGGAAGTAAACAATGTCAAGTTTATTTTTGCCGTCAAATTTCACATCCCACCAACTGTTGAAGTAAGGGATTCGCACAATGCCTTTTTTAGCCGGAATGGCAGAGGGGACACCTTTGGCAATTACTTTTAGTTTATTGTTTTTATTATCTAAAATGAGTTGCATGTGCAGCGGAACATCCCGGTTGCTTGCTGGCCAGGGTACACTGGTTTCTGTGTAAGAAATGACTTCATAAGGCGTTATTTTTTTGATGAGGTAAGATACATTGGTATTGTAAACCCATTCTTTATTGCTGCCTGCATCCATCATTACTTTCAGCAGCTTATCCATTGTACCGTTTAGCCGGGCTTCTACTTTTATTTGTTTAAACCTTGACGTAGATTCTTTGCGGGTATAGACTTTAATATTGTTTTTGTCTTTGGCAATCTCCCACCCATCCTGGGCTATAGCGCATTGCCAACAGAATAGAGGAATCAAAAATAGAATTCGTAGAAACATAATGGGCTTTTTGAAGGATGTTGGAATGATACTAAACGGATATAAAAAAGTAAAACTAAGGTTGAAATGCGAGTGCCACCTGTTAATTGTCAGTCCATCAAATCTTCCCAAGCTGCCAGCAGTTCGTTGTAGCTGTGATTTTCTCCCGCTGCTTTGGCGGTTTGCATTCCCTTTTCGTACCACTGCTTGGCAAGGTCTATTTCGTCAGCTCTTTCCAGCAATTTTGCCAGGTGGTAATAGGAACCAATATAGCCGGGATCTTTTTCCAAAATGTTTTCAAACAAATCCCTGGCATCGGCATCATTGCCTGCTTTTATGTATTCAAGAGCCAATGCATGTTGCAAAAAGCTGTCATTTGGCGAAGCCTGAAGATATTGAACCAGTTTATTTATTCTGTCCATAAATTTTAAACAAATTATTTTCCAACTTGAAAGGTCTGTTATATTTGCACCTCAAAAAATTAGTATTACGATAATGCATTTTCATGCTACAAGTCGCAACGAATTTAGAAGGCTTTGAACAATTTATTTCATAATTTTTTTGCCTGAATATATTTTCTGTTGACCTGTATGAGTAAATAAAAATGACTATGAAAATTTTAGTTTGCATCAGTAAAACTCCGGACACTACAGCCAAGATCACTTTTAAAAATGGCAGCACACAGTTTGATGAAAATGGTGTTCAGTGGATCATTAATCCATACGATGAATGGTATGCTTTGGTTCGTGCTATTGAGTTAAAAGAAAAAGACCCTGCCACTGTTTTACATCTTGTCACAGTGGGCGGCACAGATGCAGAACCTGTGATCCGCAAAGCCCTTGCTTTGGGCGGCGACGAAGCCTTCAGGATCAACGCAACCAATCTGGATGACAGTTATTATGTGGCTTCGCAAATAGCTGAAGTGGCTAAAAATGGCGGTTATGACATTATTCTTACCGGCAAAGAAACCATTGATTACAACAACTCCTCTATCGGCGGCATGGTGGCTGAGTTGCTCGACATGCCCTACATTTCCCTGGCGACCAAACTTGAATTGAATGGCAACATTGCCATTGTAAAACGTGAAATAGAAGGTGGTGAAGAAATGAACGAAGTCAGTCTTCCGGTTGTTATCAGTGCAACAAAAGGAATGGCCGAGGCTCGCATACCAAACATGAGAGGCATTATGGCTGCCCGCACCAAACCAATGAAAGTAGTTGAACCTGTTGCCGTTGATTCATTCACAAGCATCAGCAGCTTTGAACTTCCACCGGCCAAAGCTGGTGTGAAAATGATTAGCCCAGATAACATGGCAGAGTTGGTAAGACTGCTGCATGAGGAGGCGAAGGTGATTTAAAACCAATGTGAAGATGGCTCAATCTGAAAATGTGAAAATTATCGCTTTTTGTTTTCAATTGAGTAATTTTTAAATTTTTCAAATTTTCAAATTAGAACTCTATGTCAGTATTAATATTCGCAGATCAAACGGGTGGTCATTTTAAGAAAACAAGTTTTGAAGCACTTGCTTACGGAGCCAAAGTAGCAGAGCAGATTGGTACAACTGCCGAAGCATTGGTGCTTGGAAATGTAACTGATGATCTTGCTTCATTAGGAAAATATGGGGTGAAAAAAGTGCACCACATTTCCAGTGCTACTCTTAATGATTTTGATGCACAGGTTTATACACAGGCGATTGCCGAAGCTGTGAAAGCAAGCGGGGCAAAGGTTTTAGTGTTGTCGCACAACAATACTGGGAGAGCTATTGCACCACGTTTATCAGTAAGATTGAAGGCCGGAATGGTTCCTGCTGCCATTGAACTTCCTAACACAAGCAATGGATTTGTGGTAAAGAAAGCCGCATTTAGCGGAAAAGCTTTTGCCAACATTTCCATCAATACCGATATCAAAATCATTTCTCTAAATTCAAATTCTTACAAAGCAGTTGCAGGAGAAGGCACTGCGGAATTAAACGAGTTGAATGTATCACTGGATGCGCCAAAAATAAAAGTGACAGGCACAGATAAAGTGGTTGGCGAAGTGCCATTGACAGAAGCAACCCGTGTGGTGAGCGGTGGCCGCGGATTGAAAGGACCTGAAAACTGGGGAATTGTGGAAGACCTTGCCAAAGCCCTGGATGCAGCACTGGCCTGCAGTCGTCCGGTTGCCGACTCCCACTGGAGACCGCATCATGAACACGTTGGGCAGACTGGTATTGCCATTGCGCCCAATCTCTACATTGCAGCGGGCATCAGCGGAGCCATACAGCATCTTGCCGGTGTAAACAGGAGTAAAACAATTGTGGTGATAAACAAAGATGCCGAAGCGCCTTTTTTTAAAGCGGCTGATTATGGGGTGTTGGGCGATGTTTTTGAAGTGTTACCACGCCTTACCGATGAGGTAAATAAGTTTAAAGCAGCACATTAAAGGAAGTTTTTACAAAGCAGGCAAAAAACGATTAGCTTTTGACAATTGCTGTTTTCGAATTTCTTTATGTCCATTTCATTTTATGATGAATCTCAGTTTTACAAAGGCGCAGATTGATGATCTTCCAAAAATTGTAGAAATTTACAACTCCACCATTGCTTCAAGAATAGTGACTGCCGACACTGAACCTGTAAGCGTGGAAAGTAAAATGGAGTGGTTAAAAAAGCATCATTCGAAAAGACCTTTGTGGATTGTAAAAAACGAAGACAATGAAATAATCGGCTGGGTCAGTTTTGAATCATTTTATGGTCGACCTGCTTACGATCATACGGCAGAACTAAGCATTTATCTTGATGAATCATTTCGTGGAAAAGGATATGGCAAACACATCCTTCAGCATTGCATTCGTTCAGCTAAGAAATTAAGCATTACCACACTACTCGGGTTTATTTTTCAGCACAACGAACCAAGTCTCAAACTCTTTCACAGCGCAGGTTTCAGCGATTGGGCGACTTTACCCAACGTGGCTGTTTTAGATGGTATTGAACGCACTTTAATTATCACAGGGTTAAGGGTTGGTTAGTCTTCTAAAATTTCAATTGGCTTCTCTTGTACATAACTTTACTAACCGTTCTTTTTTATACACCTTCCCTGTTAAATGAGAATAAACTGAAAAAAGAATGACAATTTCACCCTTCAATTATGTTGAGCACTGCAACTATGAAAAACACCATTTTTAACCTGCTACCAGTTGCAATGTTTATTTGACTGGTTAATTTTATAAAAAACATTCCATTTCCCGTTGTTTGGGAAATGACTAAACAAGACGAGTGGCAGAAATGCCGCTCGTTTTTTTATGTCCATAATTTCAAATGACTTCATTCAAAAAAAAGGTGAATAAAATCTCAACTCATTTACCCAAATCTTTAAATATAATGTCAAACACGTAAATTAGCATAAAACATTTTTATGGAGAATCCACACCAAACAAACTGGCCAGTTTTATCGTACGAAAAGGGCAAAGACACTTACAAAACAGTCCATTTGTTTTCGCAGATAATTGGTAAAATCAAACTTAAAAGTCTGCCTTGGATCAATCATTCATGGCATGTAGCGTTGATAGTAACTCCGTCTGGCCTGACCACATCTTTGCTTCCATATGGAGAAAGGCATTTCCAGATAGAGTTTGACTTTTGCCAGCACAAATTGCGTATGACGACAAACATGTCTGAAATGGTTGAGTTTAAGTTGGAAGGATTGTCTGTTGCAGAATTTTATAAGAAAACAATGGATTCTTTGGCTTCGCTGAAAATAGACATCAAGATTAACAGGAAACCAAATGAAATACCCGATGCTGTTGTGTTTGATGAAGATCATACTAACAAAACCTACGATAAAGAACAAGTGACCCTCCTGCACAGGGCGTTGATGAATGCACAAACTGTCTTCACAGATTTTCGTTCTGAGTTTAAAGGAAAATGCAGCCCGATCCATTTTTTCTGGGGAAGTTTTGATCTTGCCGTTACCCGTTTTTCAGGACGAAAGGCTCCTACACATCCCGGTGGCGTACCCAACCTGCCTGATAGCGTTGCGGAGGAAGCGTACTCACATGAAGTGATCAGTTGTGGCTTTTGGCCAGGCAACGATGCGCTGCCCCAAGCTGTTTTTTATTCTTATTCTTATCCTGAACCCGATGGTTTTAAAGCTGCCTCTATACTACCTATAGAGGCTTATTACAACACCGCTTTTGGCGAGTTCATATTGCCTTACGAAGCTGTTCAAAAAGCTGCAAATCCCCGTGAAAAAGTGTTGGAATTTTTGAGAAGTACATATCAGGCAGGCGCAGGTTTAGGAAACTGGGACATTGAATCTTTTACATAAAACAGGTTCAAAACATCATTCATTTTTCATCATCCCTATTTTCTCTCAATATAATGCACTTCACACTCAGGTCTTTTGCCATCAGCGATTTAGACTCACTTGTTCAATATGCCAACAATGAGAAAATAGCCATGTTTATGACCGACCAGTTTCCTCACCCATACACTGCAGAAAAAGGCAAAAATTTCATAGAATTTGCTACCAAAGATACCCCCCTGCACATTTTTGCCATTGACATTCAAGGAAAAGCCTGTGGCGGCATTGGCATCCATCCGCAAAGCGATGTAATGTGCAAAAATGCGGAGTTAGGCTATTGGCTGGGCGAACCTTTTTGGGGAAATGGCATAATTACAAAAGCCATTAGTGAAATGGTGGAATATGGTTTCAAAACTTTTGACATCACCCGCATTTTTGCAAGACCTTACGGCACTAATATAGGTTCTCAAAAAGCATTGGAAAAAGCCGGCTTCATTTTAGAAGCCCGGTTTGAAAAAACAATTTGCAAAAACGGAGAATTTTTAGATGAACTGGTTTATGGGAAAAGGAAGGGTTTATTGGTTGATTGATTGGTTTATTGGTTAATTGGTTTATTGGTTTATTGGTTTATTGGTTTATTGGGTAATTGGTTTATTGGTTGATTGGTTTATTGGTTTATTGGTTTATTGGTTTATTGGTTTATTAGTTTATTGGTTTATTGGTTTTCCATTAGCAAATTATCACATCAGCAAATTAGCACATTATTCTACCTCAACCTCTGTCAAAATTCTGTAAGTAATTTTTCTTCCTTTTATTCTCCCGGTCAATGTGATGGCAGAATTGCCTTTTGCCATGTCCGCTGGTGGTGCATCTTCGCCTGTGGCATCAAAGTACAGCATGTACATCTTGGTATCCGGTGCTGCCTTGATAGAAACTTTTCTATGATCTCCTTTTCTGATTCCCACTTCCACAGACGTAGTTTCTATCGGCGAAAAGTGAACGGTATATTTTTTACCCTCAATAACGGCAGTATCCCAAATCGGAATGGAATCAGCAGGCATTTGGATATAAATGAAATGTTTCGCTTCTCCGCTTTCATTCTTTTGCACAAAGGCAAACACCTTTTGGGTGTAATGGATTTGTGCATTTGCTGTCACGAAGGCAATGAGGAGAAATAAGCTGGTAAAGGTTTTCATCACAAAGGTTTAGTCAAAGTTAGGGTGTTTATTAGCTGAAAAATAAAATCAGTACCCTCAAAAAATCTTTCTGCTAAAACCAAAATATTGACTGGTTTATGTAATTCTCCAACTGCCTGCATCCTTAGCCAAAACAAACAAAACCATGAAGAAATTCTTATTCACCATTTCAATCGTCTTTTCTGTTTCTCTTTTTGCGCAGCAAAAAAATACGCAAAACATTGTCACCCAACTGACCAATGCAACCATCTATTATGGCTATGGTGCCGAGTTGAATCACACTGCTAAAGCAACATTGGGAGCAGGTTTACAGGAAATTGTTCTGACCAACATCGCCACAGACATTGACCCCAATACCATACAGGTTGGCTGTCCTGAAACTGTTGTGCTCATGTCTTACAGGTTCAATGTAAAAACCGAAGCGCAACCCTCTGCCAAAACACCGCTGCTGGAAAAAATGCAGGATTCGCTGAAGCTGCTGCAAAAACAACAGGCAGCACTCAACAACGAATATGCAACCACCGAAGACGTGCTGAACCGTACCACAAAGCTGGTAGAAAGCAGCGTGGCAAACAATCCCAAAAAAGAAATCAGCAGTGCCGAACTTATTAAACTGGTTGAATTTTACACTGCAAAGATAGAAGCGCTTAAAAACAATTTATTCGCCACACAACTAAAGAAAACCGATACCGATGAAAAGATTGCAGTCATTTCTGCAAGAATCAATGAATACAATTCCAATAATTATTTGCCGTCAATCCCGAAAGGGCAAATAATTTTGGAAGTACTGACACTAAGCCCGGTCAACGCAAACATTTCGCTTTCTTACTTCACCAATCATGCAGGCTGGATACCAGCATATGACATGCGGATCAAATCTATTGACAACAGCTTCAAACTTGCTTTTAAAGCCACAGTTACGCAAACAACAGGCATTGACTGGAAAGAAGTGAAACTCACTTTGAGCACCAGTAATCCCAACCAGGGCAGCACAATGCCAGTCATCAATCCCTGGTATGTGAGCCTGTATTCACCTGTACTATATAAAGCAATGGCGACCCAATCATTGGGCATTTTGAGAAAGCCAGCGGCTTTGGAACTGAAAGATATTGCAGCAGCAGCACCAGTGAATGCAGATGAAGACAAAACTGAAGAAAGTAACAATGTGGCTGCCTACACGACTATCAGCGAAAGCCGTCTGAACACCAGTTTTGAGATAGACTTGCCTTATGACATTCCTTCTGATGGCAAGGCTTATAGCGTGGCTGTAAAAGATGAAATGATAAAGGCTGGGTACAAACATTATGCAGTTCCGAGGCTGGACAACGATGCATTTCTGATGGCTGAAATCAGCGATTGGGAAACCCTTGACCTGC
Organism: Segetibacter sp.; assembly: GCA_043733905.1. GTDB lineage: Bacteria > Bacteroidota > Bacteroidia > Chitinophagales > Chitinophagaceae > Segetibacter. The sequence continues at coordinate 7,372 of JAYTGA010000159.1, read as the reverse complement.
TACCCGGCGAGGCCAATATTGTGATGGACAATGTTTATCTTGGTAAATCATTCATCAACCCTAACGTAACACAAGACACGCTCCGTCTGTCCCTGGGTCGCGACAAGAGAATTGCAGTCAAAAGAATTGCGGTGAAAGATCTGACTAAAAGCAAGGTAAAAGGTGACAATAAATCAGAAACATTTGTATATGAAATTACTGTGAAAAATAATAAGAAGCAACCGATCAGTATAGTTTTATCCGACCAATATCCGCTAAGTCATGTAAAAGAAATTGAAGTGAAATTAGACAATGATGGCAATGGAAAAGTAAACGAGGAAACAGGTGTAATAGATTGGAACATCAAATTAGAACCCGGAGAAAGCAAGAACTTCCGTTTTGGCTACACAATTAAATATCCGAAAGATAAAGTCATACAAGGATTGCGTTAAAATCAATCTGATGTATTTTAAACCTAAAAGAGGTTCGGCATTTGAATACCGAACCTCTTTTTTTAAAAAGATTAATAATATTAAGTATAATTATTTTTCCAGGGGACTTTTCTTACCGGCAAGCAGCTTTTCGACTGTTGCTTCCAGCCTTCTGACTCTGATGTCTTTTCTTTTTGCAGCATCAATCCACTCAACATATTCCTTCTGCTGTGGGGCAGGAAGTGTTTGAAATACCTCTCTTGCTTTTTTGTGAGCATTGAACATTTTTTCAAGTTCCGCAGAGGCAACAACTAACTTTTTATCAAACTCTACACCCTTTATTTCTACTTTTTTAGGCTCAAAAAATACTTCGTTTCTTTTATTTTCTTCACGATGAAATCGTGCAGCAATCCATACATTATCAAGAGTTATTTCATCAATACTAGTAAAATGATTTTTAGTTAAGACATCCCAATTACAGTCACGGCTAAGATCACTAACTATTTTACTTGTTGTTTTAGGATAGGCCACCCACAATTTTCCATCATTACTAAGATTTGGAATTACATCTTTTAAAATGTCCGTCAACTGATTTCCGGAAATGGCAAAAACGAGAGCAAAATCAATTCGCTTTAACTTTAATAACGGTGTAACATTTTTGGAGTAAGAAAGTTTAATAAACTGTTTTTCGATGGAGGAGGGAAGACCCTGAATAAGAAAATTTTTTTCTACTGAAATCTGCAATTTTTCAAACAAACTTTGACTACTCATGCCTCAAAAGGATTTAAGGGTGAACCGAAATGAGGTGCAAAATTATAGAAAATCTTGCTTTAAGTCAAGAATAATCCGTTAAAATGTGCTTTAACACACTTATTTATTAATTTAATATTTTTATTAGTTCTTTTTTCTTGCCTTGTTAGAATTTGTTGAATTGACTGGAGAAGGCGAAACGACAGGTGTATAATATTTTAATGCTTCTGGCATTAATTGCTGCAATTTTGCAATTCTGTTTTCTTCCGATGGGTGTGTACTTAAAAATTCTGCTGGTTTGTTTCCACCGGATAATTGTTCCATTCTTTGCCATAAATTAATGGCCTCACGGGGATTGTAACCGGCAAGTGCGGTATAAATCAATCCATAATGATCCGCTTCCAACTCCTGGTTGCGGCTATGAGGAAGTACACCTAAAACATTGGAACCCACACCATATGCTTGCATAAAAAGGTTTTGTGTTTCAGCTGCTTTGTTTGCAAGAGCCACTTGCAGAGCCACCCCACCCAATTGTTGAACCATCCCCTGACTCATTCTTTCTGCACCATGCTGCAAAACAGCATGTGCCACTTCATGACCAACCACCACAGCCAAGGCAGCTTCGTTTTGAGCCACAGGTAGAATGCCTGTGTAAACCACAATTTTTCCTCCCGGCATGCACCAGGCATTTACATCATTGCTTTGAACAAGATTATACTCCCACTGATAATTGCTCAAATCTGCTTGCCCATTTTTTTTGTAGAAATTTGTAACAGCCGTTGCTATCCGGCTTCCCACTCTTTTCACCATATCGGCATCCTTGTTTTGCGTGGATGACAAAACCTTGTTAGAAGTTAAAAATGACTGGTATTCAGTCACAGCCATTTGCTGCATCTGATCGTCGGAGACTAAAGACAATTGTTTTCTTCCGGTAATAGCGTTGGTGCTGCACGCCACAACAAAAAGGCTAATTATAATGCTGAGGGAAAATAATTTATTTTTCATACTACTTTAAATGATTGATTAAACAGTAAACAATAATGATACCAACGGCAATAAAAAATGGCAACTCGTTGATTTATTGGTAAATGTAAAAAAGAATAACATAAAAAAGAATAAAACCTTGGGGAAATTCTATTTATTCTTCCGCTTATCCCTGTGTTTGAGGATAGGAACTTTACTTTCGGTTCCTTTCAGGAGGCGGTTAATATTTTTTTGATGGGTAAATATGACCATCAGGGCGACTGCTACTGCAAAGAGTCTGTAAAGTGGCTCTTTTTCATTCCAGATAAAAAGAATAAATACAGCAAAAGCCACACTTGCTAAAATGGAACTGAGTGAAACAAAACGGGTAATAAACAAAAAAAAGAGAAAAACACCCACACAACAAACAGCTACAATTGGCTGTATGGCAATGACCATTCCCAAAAGAGTGGCAACGCCTTTGCCGCCTTTAAAATCTGCAAAGACCGGAAAAATATGTCCTAAAACACCGGCCAGGCCAAGACCCACCATAAAATTTGTTCGCTCCAGCTCGTCGTGCATGTAGAAGGGAATCAGCAGGAAAAGTGAGGTAGCAAAAACACCTTTCAATACATCAACCACCATAACAATAGTCCCCCATTTAGACCCTAAAACTCTGTAAGTATTGGTAGCGCCAGCATTGCCGCTGCCGTAATCCCTGATATCCACGTCAAAAAAATATTTGCTAACCCAAACCGATGTTGGAATGGAGCCTATTAAATAAGCTAATATGATTAATAAAAATTCATTCATTTACCTGAATCGTTAATTTTTAAAAAAGGGTGCAAAAATAAGGTAACTTCTGGAAAAAATTATTAAATTAATAATAGTATTAATATTTTAGTAAGATACTTATCCAATTATTTTTTAGTAACGTTTTTATTTTGAAAATATTGTACTGTTCCATGACTTTCAAAATTTCAGCTTCATCGTCTGGCATCAATCCGCTTAATAAAAGTTGGGAACCAGTTTTCATGGCCTCTGCAAGAAGGTGAGCATTATCCAGGATAACATTTTTGTTAATATTTGCAAGTATCACATCAAATAGTTGTCCATTGCCAAATTTTTCAGCTTTTTCCAAAATAATATTGCTGCAATTATTTTTTTCAATGTTTTCCAAGGCATTTTCAATACTCCAATCATCGTTATCAATTGCCCAAACCGACTTAGCTCCCAATTTTTCAGCTAAAATGGCGAGAATACCAGTTCCGGTTCCAAAATCTGCAACAGATTTATTGCTAAAATCCAGATTTTTCATCTGAGCCACCATCATGTATGTAGTTGCGTGATGACCTGTTCCAAAACTCATTTTGGGGGTGATGACTATTTCATGCTTCATTCCCGGTATGGAAGGGTGAAAATGAGCTTTTATAAAACAAAAGTCTTCAACCGCCACAGGTGGGAAGTTGCTTTCCCATAGCGCATTCCAATTTTGATGTTTTATAAGCGTTTTTTTATAGTCAATTTTATAATGAGATAGCAGGTCTTGCAGGTCATTTTCTTCAAAATTTTCTTCCTTAATAAAAGCGTCCAATTCATTGTCCTTTTCTTCAAAGGCATCAAAACCAATGGAAGTTAACTCAGCAATCAGCAAATATTGTAACTCCTCCCCTCTTGCAATCATATTTATCTGAATCGTGTTTTTCATGGCGGTTGTAAATATCGGTTTTCAAATTCAATCAAATCTTTTTGCCAACAATTTTGTTATAAGCTTTTTACAAAAAATTCATTTTTTATAAAAAAATCTGTGCTTATTTTATTTCTATATTTACCCGAAGGTTAAAAATAAAAGTCGCTGAAAAATTATTATAAAATATTAGAAATTTCTCATAATGCATCATCTGCCGACATCAAAAAGTCATATCGCAGGCTTGCATTGCAATACCACCCCGACAAAAATTTTGGAAACAAAGTGTCAGAATCAAAATTTAAAGAAATAACTGAAGCCTATAAAGTATTGTCCGACCTGAAACTCCGACAGGAATACAACATCCGGATCCACTCATTCACTCAAAACGAGCAAAGAAAATCGCCCCCGCCTTCTACACCTGCATCATTGCTAAACCAGGTCATTATTTTCAGGAAAAAAATTGCAGTCCTTGACCCGGAAAGAATGAACAGGCGGGCATTGTATCAACATATTCAACTATTACTTTCAAAACACAATATTCTTATCCTGCAACAAAAAAATGACGTTATCATCAACAAAAAAATAATTAATGAAATTCTTTATTGCGCCAGGTTTCTACCATTTTCACATATAGAAAGAATTTGCCTTCAGCTCACTGCTATTGCAGGCACTGACAACAATCTCTATCACATCATTTACACCTTTAGCAAAGACAGCCAACGCCGCGAATTCTGGAATAAATACAAGCTCATTTTTGCCTTGTTTATTACTTTTGTTTTTTGTATTTTAATTTATTTTATTAGCGAAAAATATTAGTCGAAATTCATTTTTTTATAAAATGAATTTCCAAAATATCAACCAACTTTCGATTTAGTTTTAGATAAAGCAAAGGCTTAGAACCAGCAATTTTCGACTACACTCAAACGAAATGGTTCACAATAAAATACTACGGCAAAGCCAGGCATGACTTACAGAGCCACTTCTGTTTTTTTTTACTTTCTTTGCTTCGCAAAAAATACAGAATGAGTAAAAAAACAATTGCGTTTGTCACCGGTGGATATAGCGGTGAGGCTGTCATCAGCTACATGAGTGCCATTACCATTGAAAACAATATTGATACTGAAAAATACAATTTCTACAAAATTGACATTCAGCCGTCAGGCTGGCTGCATACGACTGAAAAAGGAGAACAAATTACAATTGATAAAAATGATTTTTCGCTTACGCTAAATGGATACAAAATAACCTTTGATGCTGTTTTAATAGGCATTCATGGCACACCGGGTGAAGATGGAAAACTACAAGGATATTTTGACATGCTGCACATACCATACACCAGTTGCAATGCCGCTACCTCGGCACTCACTTTCAATAAAAGATATACTGTGGCTACGGTGGCTTTTGGCGGCATCAAAGTTGCAAAATCAGTATTGCTGATCAAAGACCGTTTTACCAATGCAGACGAAATCGTATCTGCACTTGATTTCCCTGTTTTTGTAAAACCTAACAATGGTGGCAGCAGCATTGGCATCAGCAAAGTAAACAACGCCAGTGAAGAATTGGGGGCCGCCATTGAAAAAGCTTTTAAAGAAGATGACCAGGTGTTGGTAGAAGAATTTATCAGCGGCCGGGAACTGACGGTTGGTGTATTTAAAAGCAAAGGAAAAACAGTGACTTTGCCCATGACTGAAATCATTAGCAAAAATGATTTTTTTGATTACGAAGCCAAGTATGTTGCCGGCAGAAGTGATGAAGTAACTCCAGCAAATGTGGATGAGGAAATAGCAGAGAAAGTGCGAACTGCTGCAAAACGCATTTACGACATACTCAATTGCAGGGGAGTGGTAAGAATAGATTTTATTTACAACCAAAACAACGGTGAACCTTACATGCTGGAGGTGAACACCGTGCCTGGTCAGAGTGAGGCCAGCATTGTGCCGCAGCAGGTAAAAGCGATGGGTTGGAGCCTCAAAGAATTTTATTCTGCAATAATAGAAGAATGTTTCAACGATTAGTTTATTTTCAATTTTCTAAAACCATTTCGTGTTCAAATTCATAACGCAAAAACCTCTTTGGATCAATGTATTGACAGCAATCACTTTGATGACATTGCTGGTACTCTTTTTTTTTGGATCGCTTGATTACATTACCAAACACGGCGACTATCAAAAAGTACCTTCTGTCCTTGGTAAAGATTTGAATTCCGCAACCAAAATACTACAGTCCAAAGGCTTTGAAGTAGAAGTGCAGGACAGCATTTACATTGACAGTTTGCCCCGGCTGTCCGTGACCCGGCAGACACCCGAAGGTAACTCTACAGTCAAGGCAAACAGAACAATTTATTTAACGATCAACCGGGCATTTCCGCCCTTGGTTGAAATGCCTAATCTTGTTGGTTTTTCCATAAGAAATGCACAGATGTACCTTGAAAATTTTGGACTTCATCTTGGTGACACAACCTACAGGCCAGACATTGCTAAAAATGCAGTGCTGGAACAACGATATGAAGGCAATATAATAGCAGCCGGAACAAAGGTATTTATGGGCAGTACCATTTCTTTTGTTTTGGGAAATGGCATTGGCGACCAGGAGATGCAGGTACCCGATCTTTTAGGCAAAAAATACAGCGACATTTCCTCCATTCTCCACAACATGAATGTCAATTCCACAGCGGCTTTTGATGCAGATGTGATTGATTCGGCCAACGCTTATGTTTATCGCCAGCGCCCCGAAAAATTTGGGCCTTCGGCAGATGGAAAGAAGCATTATAATGTGATAAAACCGGGGCAAAACATTGACATATTTCTTAGCGTAAAACCTTATGTGGCCGACACCACCATAGCACCACAGGACTTATCAATGCCTAACCCTTAAAACCAATTTTATGCAAAATATAACCGTTGAAGAATTAAAAATCCGCATAGATGGCGGAGAAAAAATAAACCTGCTGGATGTAAGGGAAGATATTGAAAGAGCAGAGTTCAACATAGGTGGAACACATTTTCGCCTGCGCCTCATTCAGGAAATGGCTATTGAAGATATTGAGGATCTGAAAACTGAAGAAGTCATTTGTTATTGCCGCTCTGGTCAACGCAGCCAGATGGCCTGTCTGATGTTGGAACATCTTGGTTTTACAACCACTGTTAATATGACCGGCGGTGTGAATGAATGGATTGAAAAGTTTGGGAAATAATAGAGGATGTCTGATGTTTGATTTTAGGATGTCTGATTTTAAATTTTCAGAAATTGAAGTTATATATTGTACACAATAGAAACCTTGCACAGCATGCAGGGTTTTTGCTTTATAAAAAAATCTACAACCCGCATCTATACAAAAATCTAGTCACCAACACAAAAGACTCCTTTCAATACTCAATCGCAAAAAGTATTATTTCTGAAATCACTTACATTCACACCAATAATGCTAATCAAGGGTTGAAAAGTTAGTGAAAAATGACTTCAGAGGAGTCAAATATTTGTAGTAAAGCGTTTCCAAAGAGTTTTCACAACTCCGTTAGGAGTTGAACATGCAGTTTACTATGTTCGACTCCTAACGGAG
>JAYTGA010000158.1:0-19679 GCA_043733905.1 Segetibacter sp. | reverse complement strand
ATGAAATTGATCAAAACCGCATACTGTACCACCCAACCATCCAGGAACTCAACTATAGAATCCTGCCTTAAATGTGTAAGTTATTTTGACAACTTAACTTATTAATTTTGTCAGCAATTTTTTATTCTTCTATCAACTCCTATTTTCTTATTTTCGGACTATTGAAAATAAGCTATGTTCAAACCACTCCTCTTACTCTTGCTCCTTAGTTCAGTTGCTGTTTGTTCGCAGGCACAATACTATTTTTACGATGATAAATACATGGACAATGATATGCTGTTTGAGGCTGGTCTTTCTCTTGGACTGATGCAGGGCGTGACCGATGTAGGCACACGAAAAGGCAATGCGATTAACCCTTCATTTTACGATTGGAAATCTGCCAAACCCAACATTGGTCTTCATTGCACATTTATGTATAAGAGCACATTTGAAGGTCGCCTGCAACTGACCAAAGGAACCATAGCCGGCAAGGATGCCAACAGCAACAGCAACTTTGTAAAACAGCGGAACCTAAGCTACAAAAGCAACATTTTTGAGCTTTCACTTACTGCCGCCATCCATCCTGTTATGCTGCTGAACATTGATTACCTGCCTGCCGTTTCTCCTTACATTTTAGCAGGCATTGGGGTGTTTTCATTTTATCCCAAAGCCCAGTACAAAGGCGAATGGGTGGCCTTGCGAGCCCAGAACACCGAGGGTCAGAACAGCGAACAATACCCTGCACGCAAGCAATATAGCCTGCGGGCAATGTCTTACCCTCTAGGTGGTGGATTTAAGTATGAATATAGCGGGATACTAAATTTCCGGTTTGAAGCATTGTACAGGTTCACCAGCTCAGATTACCTGGACGATGCAAGCACTATTTATGTTGCCAAATCAATTTTTCCAACATCGCAACAACTCATTTTAGCGCACCGCTATCTTGAGTTATATCCCAACCAAAACCGCACAGGCAGGGCCAGGGCAAGTGCCGGGGATAAGGATCATTTCTTTACCCTCAACCTGATGGCGGGCTATGTATTTGGCAGGGAAAAAAGGAAGTATGGAGGAAGAACCAGGTAGCCGCGTAGCCTGATAAGCTTATGGGGACGTAGTATAAGGATTGGTGGGGGCAGATTGAAGGAATGAGAAGTGATGTCGGATGATGCGGATGCATTGTCGAAAGTGAGAGATGTGCTGTCGAATAAGCAGGATGGTTTGTCGAACAAGTAGGATGCGCTATCGAATGGTTGGGATGCCATTATGGCCGATTGGGATGGCGTGTCGAAGAATGCGGATGTCATGTCGAAGGATACGGATGGCGTGTCGAAGGATGCGGATGGCGTGTCGAAGGATGCGGATGGCATAGTGACCGATTCTCATTTCCCGAAGGGAATAAAAATATTGAAAATTTTAAGATGCACGCCAACATTATTAAGTTACCAACATTGAAAGATCAAAACGTAAAAAAAGCTGAATAAAGAACATAAAAGTACAAGTGAGTGACACAACAGAAGCCCAATAAAGAACAAATGTTCACCAATAAGAAAGCTTTAAATTAATGACATTGAGAAACCCGCCTCTTTTTAGATTTTCTTCAGTTGCCTGTTTTGAAATTCTTTGAGCTTCAATTTGTTTTCCTGTCTCTCAGCTTTAATGACGGATGCGGCTTTCAACAGGTTGGGTGAGGCGGCTATGATTTGTTGTTTCAGTTCAGGATTGCTCTCCACAAAATTTGCTACCGCCACAATGCTGTCTTTGGCAATGCTGTTGATTTCAATCGGCTTATTTATTTTGATGGTGTGGGTGTTGTCGTCAAACTGAACATTGTAAGCGGCGATGTCGGGATGCTGCAATTCCCTGTTGAAGCTGATGACTTTAAAACCTGTAGTGGGATTGTAAATGCAGACCCATTTGGGAGGCTTGGATACACCGTCTTTTCCCAAAGTTCTTTTGATGAGTTCAAAGCTGCCGTCAGGCGAATTGGAAGTGGTGCCATCGTCATAAAAAAAACGGGTTCCTTCTTTGCCGGGAGGCAGCAAAAGCCCTTTGATATACCAATCAGTGACTGCTCCATTGACTGCTGTCCGCAAAGATGAAATTGTGCTGTCGCCTGCTGTAACCTGAGATTGAAGATGTTCTATTGTACGGGCTTGCCTGCTCCCCATCATGACGTATTGCAGAGCCATTCCCACCAATACCAATAAAAAATAGCCTGCAAAAGCACCTTTTAGTTTAATGCTGAGTCCTTTGTAAGGACCGCTAACATCTGTATCGCTGGCGGGTAGAAATTTGTAAAGAATGTAAGCCGGAATAACAGGCAAAAGCAGTATGGCTGCCAATGCAAAATAAAAGTTTTCGGTCATAGCAATTTTTACGATAAATGTAAGATTATAAAGTCGAACACGTTTCACGTTTCTCGTTTCACGTTTCTCGTTTCTCGTTTCTCGTTTCTCGTTTCTCGTTTCTCGTTTTTCGTCTTACTACTTACTACTTGCTACTTTCTATCCCTTCTTCTTCTTAAAAGGATTCAATCCTTCCAGCAAACCTTTGCCTGTTTCTTCCAGTTTTTTCTTTGGATCAGTTGTGTGATTTGCAGTGTCATTTGTTCCCAGCAATCTTTTGGTGATCTCATCTTTAGCGCCTTGCAGTACTTGTTTTTTGACGGAAGCAATCGTGTCTTTTACACGGCTCTTTGCACTGTCCACTTTGGCTTGCGCAAATGTGGTGGCCTGTTGTTTCAGGTCTTGTACAAGGCTGTTGGCGGATTGTTTAAGATCGGTTTTGATTGTAGGGTTGTTGATGGAACCACCCATTTTTACCTGGATAGGAATGATGTCGCCCAGCTTGATAGGGACGCCTTTATTGGCTGCCTGTGTGGCCAGGTTGTTGACCAGGGTATTTCCCTGAGTGCCCATCAGTGCACGTGGCAGCTTCATGTTGATGGTATAATCCATTGACTGGTTGAGGCCGTGGAGACCGCCTATTTCCATCTCTATCGTTTTCACTTTCACAGTAAATGGTTTTATCAGCACCTTGCCATTGGCAAATTCAAAATAGGTTTTGATGTCTTTTGCAGAAAGGTTTTGCAAAGCACTCACGTTCAGCATTTGCGATAGCTTTTCTATTGGTTGAAATTTGCTCAAAGCTCCTTCTATCATCAGAGCATTGCCAATGCCGGAAAGGGTGTTGAGGTCGAGCATCATATTGTCGCCCAGTTTGCCCGTGAGTGTCAGTTGCGAGTTTAATTTTCCTGCAAGAAATTTGCCGACAGGCATCAGCTTTTGCACTGTGTTGAAGGCCAGAAAAGTCTTCTGGATGTCCACATCTTTTACATTATAGGTCAGGGAAATATCTGGTTTCTTTTTGCTCAGTTTGGTGGAATAATAGCCGCTTATTTCAATCGCTCCATCAAGCGCATTGCCTTTCACATTGTTCAGTTTCACCGTCTCATCTGCTATCTGCAAAGCACCTGTGAGGTTTTGAATATCAAGGTTGTCATAGTGAACTTTGTCGGCAGCCGCATTGACCGTGATATTGAGATTGGCAGGAACTGCAAATGGTGTTGCGGTGGCGGCGTTTTTATTAGCACTGTCGGTTGATACGCCCATCCATTCGTTCAGGTTAATGTAATCAGCTTTGGCATTCAGCACGCCGTCCAGTGGCTTGTTTTGAAGAGCGTAAGCCAGCAGGTTGTTCACATATCCATTCCCTGAAAAATTAGTTTTCATAAATCGTCCTTCTGCATTATTCAATGTCACATTTTTGGGGTTAAATGTCAGCAGCAAATTGTTGAGGGCAACACCAGTGGGATAGTCTTTTGATGCATACAGAAAGTTCTTCAAAGCAATGGTTCCGGCAGCATTGAACTGGTCGAAGTGCTGCTTTTGAATAGCATTGACCTTGCCGCTTAATGTGGCATTTGCATCCAGCATCCCGGTTAGTTTGGTTCCTGTTTCCAGCTTCACAAATTGGGTGATGGTGGACAAGTCTATGCGGCCTTTGGCGGCGGCATCTACAAACATGTCTGTCACCGGATTTTTGACCAGCAATTTAAAATCGAAAGGATCTCCACCCAATTCCAGATGGCCTTGCGGAATGTTGACCACCGTGTGATCTGTCACTCCATCAGGATTGTCAACTTTGAGTGTGAAGTTGATATTTTTAACTGCCTTCGGCAAATCAGGGTATTGGAAAAAACCATTTTTTACATCAAGATTAATACTGTAAGCAGGTATTTGTTTAGGGCTGTAAGTCCCTTTTACAAACCCGTTGAAAACCGCTTGACCACTGGTTTTGATGCTGGAAAAATTGTTCTTGTAAATGGCAGGGATAAAAGACAAAATGTTTTTAAAATCAGTGGACGGAGCCTTGAACTGCACATCCATATTGTAGGTGGTTTCATTCACCAGTTGAAAGAAGCCTTGCGTGTTCAATTGTAGTTCATTTAGCTTTACTTTTTCTGTAGAAAAACTGTATTTACTGTTTTTAGCATCCACCTGAATGTCGGCATCAATGCTGGTTTTTACCTTGTTGAAATAAGGAATGCCACCATAAACAAAGCTCACTTCATCCGCAGTGGTTTTTGTTTTCAGCGTAAACAATTCTGATGTAAAATTGCCGCTTCCTTCATGGGTCAGGTGGGTGATTGTGCTGCTCATGTCGCCTTGCTTGTCCACATAGCTGACATAGCCATTGCTAATAGAATATCGCTCCAGTTCCATTTTAAAAGGCTTGCTTTCTGCCGTTGTTTTGGCCGATGAATCCGGTTTTACAATGTCCCAGTTGGCTTTACCATCTTTGTTTACAATAGCGTGAATGCGTGGTTCATCAAGGCTGATCCCATATATTTTCATGTCGGTGTCTTTGATGGCGCTCATCAGGTTCAGCGATATATCAAACTGTTTTACCGACAACAAAGTGTCTTCCGAAAATTCATTGATACCTACTACCTGCAGGTTTTCAAGACCGACAGATAGCTTTGGAAAATGGCGTAGCAGGGAAATGTCCACGTCTTTAAAATCAACCTTTGCATTGATGTTCCTGTTGATTTCTTTTTTAACAATGGCGACTATTTTTCCTTTGAAAACAAAAGGAACAAGAATGGCGGCAATTAACAAAACCAGTAATGTAATACCAGTGTATTTCAAAAACTTTTTAAACATAAATATTATTTTGGAACGGGTTGAAGATGATGATGGTTTGCTGCAAAGAAATTGAAAAAAAACTATTGCACAACCATGTAGTGGTTGATTGATGCTATCTTTTACCTGCCTGTATATTTTTTATACAGTTTACCCCATCCGCTTAGTAGACCCCAAAGATAAAAAACCTTTAAAGCGGTCTTGAACAGTAGCGAAGGGATTTCAGTGGGCCGTGTCATGCACTTCGCTTTCATTTTTGTAAGAAAGTAACCCATTTTCGGAATACTGATCCCACCTTTCCTGTCAATGAAACCATCGTTTGTTAAGCCAATAAAGCATTGCATAAAACTGTTGTGGTCAAGTCCCGGCTTGTATTCAACCAAACAATTTAAAACTGCATTTTTGTTGTTGTAGGCAATGTGTGCAACACCTTTAGGCACTACCAGTGTTTCACCCTGTTTAGCAAACTGTTCTTTCCCACCCATGACCAATTTTATTTCCCCGCTTTTGATATGGAAAATTTCGTCCTGGTTCATGTGAATGTGTTTAAAGGGAACATATCCTTTTGGTTGAACAACCCATTGCATTATGAAAGCATCATTGTCAAACGATACCGTTTTAAAGGTTTCACCCGAAATAGGGTTGGTGCAAGTATCATAAATGTTTACAGCCATTTTGTTTCTATTTTTTAACTGCTGTTTTAGTTGTGTTGCATTTATCGTGTGTCGTTTTTACTTTCCCTTAAATCATTTTCAGAAAATACGCCAACAGTAAAAGGAAAATAATAACGTCGGTCACTAATGCAAACTTTTCATTTGGTCCAACAGGTTTTTTGAGAACATGTTGAAGACCAGCAAAGCCATAATACAAGCCGCTTCCAAATGCACTTATAATTCTCCATGCAGGTAAAAACAAAGAAACAATCCCAACCAATCCAAAGCAAAGATTTGCAAAACCCAATTCCCTGACTATGGAAAAACTCTCCGGACTGTCAATATGAAAGATCTCCTTTGCAGTAAATGCCGGGTCTGTCGTTTGCTTAATGCCGGCAATAAAAAGCTTAAGCCCGACAGCAGAAAATATGAACCACTTGCCAATGAGGTCAAATGAAAAAGCTGTGTTTTTGTAAACCAGCGTTTGTGCAAGAGAAAAAACGAATGGCAATATAAATGTCAATAGAGATACAACAACAATATATCTTTTATTAACGTCAGGGGGATTATTATTTGCCATTTTTGTTTTGGTTTGTCAAAATGCAAATTTAGGATGATGTTTGTAATGCTTTCCACGAACAAAGAGGACTTGCTTCAGGTTGGGTAAATAGCATTCTGTCTGCCCGGAACCGCTGCTGATTAAAAATATAAAGTTGAAGTTAAGTAAGTCTGCTGAAATAAAAGCCTCATACAATTACAAATGCTCATTGATTTTCTATTTGATGAACTTACACAAAATCCAATATGGTATGCCGTTATCTGTCAGTCGTGTTGTCTCCAATCCAATTTATTAAGTCCGCACTCACGTTTGAGTTACGATAAAACCAATCAGTACTTTGTATTCTGAAAAAACGCCAACCTGCTCTTTCTAAAATTAGTTGTCTGTTTATATCTTCTTGTATTTTTACAATTCCTGAATGATATGTAAAGCCGTCACACTCTATTGCTAATTTTTTATTGTTTTTGATAAGTCCGAAGTCAATACAATACTTACCAATTTCAAACTGTGGAAATATAAAGTCGCCCAAACCATTATTGTAAAGAAGCTTACAAACACTTTTTTCAAAGTCGCCTGAATTTGCATCTGTCTTGTTAAGAAGTGTCTGCAAATTTATAACTGCGGTTTGCTTGTTAGTTTTATTTTGGCTGTTTGTGTAATAGTCAATAAGTTTTTTCCTGTAACAGTCAGGGTTCATAATACCAACTGCGTCAGGGTGAATACTGTGAATAACAACCGACTTTTCTTTTGCTCTACTTGCTGCAACATTAAAAATCCGCATATACTCTTCCGTACCTGCTGAACGTGGTGGTCTGATGTCAAAATTATTTTTTTCGCTGAAACTATGACTTGCAGTTATTGTCATAAACATTATATCCCTTTCATCGCCTTGAAATTCTCTCGAAGTGCCGATTAGTAACTCCAATTTATCCTCGTACTGTTTGATTAATTCGTTCTGTGATATTTGTCTGATTAATAAAGTTTGGTGCTTAATATTAGAACTGTCCAATGTCAATATACCAATAGTTGGAAGTGTCTTTAATCGTTCTTCTTGGAAGTCAATAATGTAGCTTTCAATTTGTTCAATTACTTTTTGAACAATCAATGGTTTTTGTTCATCAAGGTAATTATCTTCAACGTAATGAATAGCTACAGGTTCACCAAATGTTTTCTCTGTTGCAGTTTTGAGAGGAACAATGTCCGAATTATAAACGTATTGATTTGAGTAACCAATAATTTCAGGTAAGCATCTAAAATGTTCTGTTAGTGTTACAATGTTGGGATAGATAACACCGCTGATTGTGTAAATACTATTGTTCTTATTGTTTACGTCAAACTGCGTTTTGAACCTGTGAGAAATTAAGTATTTATCAAGCATTTTATTAGTTCGCTCAATTGTAAAAATACTTCTGTCGGCAACGACAGAGGTTTGGTTTTCATCGCCAACTATCAAACACTTTTTACAACGAAAAACAAGATTAAGGCTGCTAATATCACATTGGCTTGCTTCGTCAATGATTAGTAAATCAAATTGCTCTGGTGCAGCATCTGGAAAAAAGGTTACGGCTGTGTCTTGTGGCATAATCCAAATAGGAACAGCACCTTTTGCGACTTGCATATTTTTTATTGCAGATGCAATATTTCTTGCTGTGTTTTTTCCATATCCTTTGCCAATATTTATAAGGTCATTAAGCCACGCATTTAAAGCAGCCTTTTGTGTGTCGCTAACATTCTTTGATTTGTGATACCACGTTTTGTAGGAAATAATGTCTGCTGTTTGCTTTTCAATACTTCTTTTAATCGTTTGAAGGTTTGACAGCAATTTGTCAGAACCTTTTGTTTGATTGGTTACAGCAGTTAGGAAGTCATTAATTTTCAAAAAGAAAATATCTGTTTCACTCACTTCTTTATTTACAATAAATGAAGTGCCTGAAACACAAAGGCTTTTAATCGCATTTGTAGTTAAGGGAAGAACGGTAGATGTTTCTTTAAAAAGTCTGTCAAATTCCAAAGAATGGGTTTGTTTTTCTCTTCTGCTTCTATATTCATCTAAGTACAATTCATAAGAAGCTCTATCAACGTTTTCAATAGCATCAGCCATTTTATAAATTAAATGATGGGCTTTGCTATAACTGTATAATTTATGTTTTGTTTCTTTTAAAAAGTTGGTAGCATCTTTATGGTCTGAATAATATTTTATGTTTTTTAAGTAGGTTAATTTGCTTTTTACATCTGTTGAATTGATAGAACTTGTGGTAGGTTTTTCTCTCTTAACTCGTTATTGAAAACGGCAACCTTGTTAGCAAAATCAACTGTAAAATCAAGTTCTTTTAACGCTTCTTGAATTTTGGTTTGGTTAGGTATTCCAAAAGTATTTAAGTAGTTGTTGAAAGTAATTGAAAGTTGTTTTAAGCATTTCCTTTTATTTATTTCTGTTTCCATTATTTTGAAATGCTCGATTTCATTTGCAGCAATGAAATTTACTTTGCAATCAAAAAAGCGTTTTAGATTTTTGTCTAATAGACTTTTAGTAAGCCAACCAATGGTTTTGTTTTCTCCGAATTTTACAATCAATTGGTTAATTTGTTGATGTAAAATATCGGGGTCTGTATCTTCTATTGCAGATAAATCAAGTTGAAAGGAAAGTAGTTTATCTTCTGCTGATTGAACTTGCTCTCTTAGATTTTCATTCTGCTTTAAAATATTTTTGAGTAATCCAATAATGTAATTTGAATGTTTATAGATAATACTTGGAATAGTTTGGGTTTCAAATTTTTCATATTGTGTTTCAAATTCGGCAATTTCTTTCTTTAGCTTTTCGGTTAGTGTATTTGGTTGTATTGCGTTATAAGCAGCAACGTTTATTTTTTCGTTTATTTCCGTTAGCTGTATTTCTATCTTTCTTAACTCGGTTAATTCTAAAAACTTGTCATCGGATAGAAACTGGAAATTAATTAACTCGAAGTCGTCTTGCTTTAAGTTGTTGCCAATTGATGCAAGTGAAATTAATTTTTCAATTAATCCGTTTGTGTCTGTATTATGAGCAACAACATCTTTGATAAATTCTGTTTGGTAGTTGCTTTGTTCAAAATGAAAAACTGCCCATTCATAAGCCGTTTTTTCTTCTATTTCGTTGCTAAGTGGATTGAAAACTTTGTAGCTTTTTGCATTGGCTTGGACAACTTTGTAAATTTCATTTAATGTGTCGGCATACTTTTTTTCTAAGCTGGTCAATTGCATTTCCAACTCCGTTACTTTGCTTTCTTCATATCGTTGTGCCAAATTGCGAATGATTGCATTAACCGAACCTTTAAGGCTTTCATTACCTTTTCCTTCGTTTACTAATGAAACTGCAAGGTCTTGAATTGCTCTTGGCAATTTGTCTTTTAATACGCTTAATGCTTTTGCGTTATGAGAAACAACAAGTATAGATTTCCCTTGGGCTACGAAATGGGAAATAAGATTTGCAATTGTATGGCTCTTGCCTGTTCCTGGTGGACCTTTTACGGTAACGGCATCTTGCTCGTTTAGTCGTTTTGCAATTTCAAACTGTTCATCGTTGTATGGCAATGGAAATAATGAACGATGATTTTTTTCGCTAAAATCTCCTGAACGTTTATTGGTGTCGTTTGAATAGTTATTATCTTCTGTACGTTGTTTCGTTTCTATTTCTAAACCGTCAATTAAAAAGAGTTTTTTGAAAAAGTCAGGAATTAAATGCAACAAGCCGCTGGCTTGTAGTTCATTTATTTTATTGATGATGTTGTTTGCATCTTTTGAAATTGCAATTTGGCTTTCAACTAATTTAGTTTGAATGATAGGTGAGAAGCTAAAAGTTATTTGGTTAGCTATTGGTGAATTTTCAAATTCAAAGTTTAGTTCTTCATTTTTGAAGAAAGTATCTTCTTTTTGAGCAAAGACACCTAATGTTTCTAATCCTTTGTTATAAAATTCTGTTCTTATGAAATCTGTGTCAAAGAGAAACTCTTTTTGCTTTGAGTTGAAGTTGTCAATTGATAATAATACTTCTCTTTTCCTTTGTTCAACTATTGTAGTGTGTTCGTTTTTGAAATGGCTGTCAAGTAATTCAACAAAATACTGCTCACTAAATATCTTGCTTGAAAATGTGTCTGTTTCTAAAGTTATTTCTTGGCTTTTCAGGCTTAGTTTTAATGGAACATTAAAAAGGAAGTTGCGATAATTTTGGTTTCCGATTTTTCCGCATACTAAGCCAAATGAAATATAAAGTCGTTTAGTGTCTTTTCCTTTAAGTTCATAATGAAGTGTATGCAAAGCATCATATACTTTGTTTGTATTTAAAGGTGTTTCGTACTTGGTATGATATTCAGTAAATTCTTTTTGAAAATTGTTTGCCGTTCTTACTCTGTTTTCATTGTCTGTAAATAAAAGAATTACTTTCTTTTCAGTCTTTCGTAAAATTTTATTGTCAGACAAATCTATCCAACCGTCTAAGGATGGTGGAAGTGTCAAATTGAATAATGCACTTTGCGATTGTTGTTTGTATTTTTCTAAGTCCTTTATTCTTTGTTCAGATTGTTCAAATTTTTCAATTACTTCTAATTCCTTTTTAAATGAAACAGTCGGAACATTTAAAGACCGATTTAATAAAGTCCAATCAGTTATGTCAAATGGGATTTTGGGTTCTACTGGAATTGGAATACGTTTTACTTTCAGGATGTAATCAACTACATTTATTTTCGTGCCAACTGCAAAAGAAAATTCATTAATCTTTTTTTGTTCGCATTGTTTAGCAAGCGATATGAGTTTTGAAACCTTCCAATAATTCCCCTCTTCTGTCTTGCTGTTACTGGTTTCCTTTTCAAAGTCATAGCAAGGGTCAGACGTATTGTATAAGTCCAGAATGTAGTAAAACAGGTTCTGTAAAGAAAGGTGTAGTCTGTGTCGTGTCCTGTTCTGGCATAATTAGAGTGGTCGATTAAACTTGCCCATAATTCAAAAATATGCGAACCTCCCCATCCCACAAAAATAATTTCTAACATGAAACCCTTTCATTGTCAAAAACAATAAAATGCCTACTTCCTCTAAAGGTTTGCAAATACAGGTTGAGTTTCGGATAGTCTCTCTACTCCCTTTCATTTCGCACCACCTGAACTCCATTTCGTAACACCCGAACTCCATTTCGCAACACCGAAACTCCATTTCGTTACATCGGAAGTCCATTTCGTTACATCGTAAGTCCATTTCGCACCACCCGAACTCCATTTCGTTACACCGGAAGCTCATTTCGCACCACCGGAACCTCATTTCGCACCACCCGAACTCCATTTCGCACCACCGGAACCTCATTTCGCACCACCGGAACCTCATTTCGCACCACCGGAACCTCATTTCGCATCACCTGAACCTCATTTCGCATCACCTGAACTCCATTTCTTAACACCTGAACTCCATTTCGTAACACCTGAACTCCATTTCGTAACACCCGAACTCCATTTCGTTACATCTGACTGACATTTCGCGTAAAGTTTTTGGCATTTCGTCATAAGTTAACCTCATTTCGTAACATCTGTAGTTCATTTCGCTCATCAAATCTAATACAATGAAAATGGCAATCATTCCCCCAAAAAAAATACCCCCCGAAAATCGGAGGGCATTTGATAATCTATAGAAATTTGAATTTAGAAAATATCAGTTCACATTTATGAACCTGCTTTTTCTTCACCTTCTTCCTGTTGCAATTTTTCTTTGATAGAAGCCAAAGCTCCAAGATCGCCAAGTGTTGCTTTTTCAACTTTAGCCTGTATGGTTTTTACAGCCTTGTTTGTTTTTTCAGCTTCCACTCTTTCTTCTTTCTTTGCAGCCTCTTTCTCCTGGTACTGCGCCTGTTCCCACAGGCGTGTGTGACTAACAACAATGCGTTTTTCATTGCGGTCAAACTCAATGACTGCAAATTGTGCATGTTCGTCAATGGCAATGCTCTTACCGTCTTCCTTCATCAGGTGGCGGGCAGGTGCAAAACCTTCGAGGCCATAAGGCAACTGAACAGTTGCACCTTTGTCATCTTTGCGGGTCACAGTTCCTTCGTGAATAGTTCCAATTCCAAAAGTGTCTTCCAGTGCATTCCATGGATCTTCTTCCAGTTGTTTGTGTCCTAGTTGCAGCTTGCGGTTTTCTTTGTCCATCCCCATAATGATGACGTCTATTGCCTCTCCCACTTTGGTATATTCTCCGGGATGATTGTAGCGCTTCAACCAGCTTAGATCGCTGATGTGAATCATGCCGCCAATGCCGGGTTCCAATTCAACAAACACACCGTAAGGAGTAATGTTTTTCACCAAACCTTTATGCTTGCTTGCTTCGGGGAATTTGTTTTCGATTGTACTCCATGGGTCGTCAGTCATTTGTTTGATTGACAAACTCATTTTGCGGGTATCCTTGTCAAGAGTTACAATCTTAGCTTCATACTCATCGCTCAGTTTAAAGAATTCTTTGGCGTTGATCGGTGTGTTGGCCCAGGTTATTTCACTTACGTGAACAAGACCTTCTACACCTGGCATGATTTCGAGGAAAGCACCGTAATCTTCAATATTCACGACTTTTCCTTTCACCACTTCGCCTTCTTTAATGCCTTCTGCCAGCACATCCCAAGGATGCGGAGTCAGTTGTTTCAGACCCAGGCTAATCCGTTTTTTATCATCGTCAAAATCAAGCACAACCACGTTCAGGCGCTGATCCAGTTTCAGCACTTCGCTTGGGTGGTTGATACGTCCCCAACTGATGTCGGTGATGTACAACAAACCATCTAAGCCACCAAGATCCATGAACGCACCAAAGTCTGTGATGTTTTTGATGGTACCTTCCAATACCTGTCCTTTCTCCAGCTTAGACATTATTTCCGCTCTCTGAGCTTCAATGTCGCTTTCAATAAGGGCTTTATGAGACACAACCGCATTCTTGATTGTTTCGTTCACTTTGACAACCTTAAACTCCATTGTTTTGCCAACGAACTGATCGTAGTCGGTCACAGGCTTCACATCAATCTGAGAGCCCGGCAGGAATGTTTCCATGCCGAAAACATCCACGATCAATCCACCTTTGGTTTTGCTGGTTACAACGCCTGTAACCACTTCACCAGTTTTGTGAACTTCCACAATCCGCTCCCATGCACGGTAGATTCTTGCAGACTTACGGCTCAGGTGAAGGTGTCCCTGGCGGTCTTCTTTTTCCACCACCATCACTTCCACTTCATCACCGATTTTGATGTTCTGCAAATCGCGGAATTCATTGAAAGAAACTAATCCATCGCTTTTGAAGCCAATATTAATGACTACATCAGTTTTGGTGAGCGCCACAATTGTTCCGTGAATGATTTCACCATCGTTGATTTGTACAAAAGTGTTGTCATAAACACTGTCATACTTTTCTCTTTCATCTTTTTTGTAAGAGCTGACATTGCGTTTGTCAATGCTCCAGTCAAAATCGTCGTGAGGGGTTTCAGGCACCGGCACATATTTGGGAGCTGATGCTGCCACTTCCTGCACAGGTTCTGCCACAGCCACTTCTTCAGGTGCTGGTGTCGTTTCGGCTACAGGTGCAGCCTCGGCTGCAGGTGCAACTTCTGCTACAGGTGCAGTTGCCACAGGAGTTTCGGCCACCGGGGCAGCTTCAGTTGGGGCAGTTGCCACAGGTGCTTCTTCGGCTACCGGAGCAGCGGTTTCAGCATGAACGGCAGGTGTTTCCTCCACAGGTGCATTTGTTATCGCTGCAGCCACTTCAGAGGCAGAATTTTCTGCTACCTGTGCGGTCTCCTGTGCATCAGCGTTTGCGCCTACTTCATCGGCAGGCAGGTTAATAATTTCATTTTCAGACATAAAAATAACCCGGCTTTTTTTGGAACCGGGCGGCAAAAGTAAGAAAACTAGTTAGATTTAATGAGTTTACAAGGAAATTATTTGAATAAGACCGACCACACTCAGACTCTGCAAGGCAATGTCATTAACTTATTTTTTTGGAACGAACTTTTATCCTTTACTCAGCCCCGGTTGTCCAAAGGATGCTGTGCTTGTCACTCACTTTTACGGACGGTAATTCTATTTAACTTTTTTCATGTTTTGCTTCTTGCAAAGTTTCTTAAATTAACGCCATTGCTGTGCAAGGGACAAAATTGCGAATCGTATAAGAAAAATAAATGGCCGCCTGAACGGACGGGCAGGTGTGTTATCCAATTTCATATTTATTTCGATCAATCACTCCTTCTCCATCAACTTTTTTAAATTGTCCAATCCTGTCTGAAAATCAGGGCCAACCATTTTGTCCATATTCATAAAAACACCCATCAGGTTCATAGGATAATTCCATTTCCCCGTAAATCCCCATTTTACTTTGGTAGAATTGTCCGTAATGCTCTCCGTACTCATGTAAGCATCCGATGTTGATTTGAATGGCTTTTCAAAACGAAGTTCAAAATCAAGCCTTTTCCCTTCGGAAATGTGTTTGATTTCCTGCTCACCTTTGCCTACATTTTTATTATTGCTGTCCCAGGCCGATATGAAACCAACCATTCCATCCGTTCCTTTAAAATCCTTTTTCATTGCCGGATCCATGCCAGCCCACTTGCTGAAGTTGTCCTGGTTTTTCAAATACTTGATGTAATTAAATATTTTTTCCCGTGGTGCATTTATTACTCCTTCTCTTTCAACTGCATAATCCTTCTTTGCAAATAAGGCAACAATTAAAAGCAATGCAATGAAACCTACAATAATGTAAAGAACAATCATGAGTTTGAGTTTTTATGTTATAAATAGCGATTCGATATTGCAAGTTTAGAAGTTTTATCGGATAATAGTGTTGTTTAATAAAATTTCAAACTGAGTTTACTTACTTGGGTCAAAAGCGAAGCAGGTTCTTTTTTTTCAAAGAAATAATATGAGTATTACAAGCAGAAATGATACTTTTGAGAAAACTTTTAAACTATGCTTGTACAATCTCTTTTGGGCGAATTTTTGCATGAAGCAGAAAATACCCGCAAACTCTTAAACTCAATACCTGACAGTGCTTTGGAATGGAAACCTTCCGAAAAAAACTGGACGACCGGGCAACTGGCATCGCATATTGCCGAAACTTACAACTGGTACCCGCAGACACTGCACCAAACTGTGTTTGATATGGGTGCCTATAAGTACGACAAAGGCGACATTACCAAGGCTTCGAACATTGTTGCAAAATTTGAAGAAAATTTGTTGATTGCAAAAGAAGCATTGGAAACAGCCAAAGACGAAAACATGATGGACATGTGGTCTATGGAAGCCGGTGGAAAAACAGTATTCCCGCCCATGCCACGCATACAAGTAGCAAGGGCTTTTTTATTCAACCACCTTTACCACCATCGCGGCGAACTGATTGTTTACCTGCGTGCCACAGGCAACAGTGTTCCCGGTCTTTATGGCCCGACTGCAGATGATAAAAGTCTTTAGGAAGCTATAAAAATTATCGCAAAAAAATGGCTCACTCTTCAACAGTGAACCGCTTTAGCACAAGTGCCTTCGGTTAATTTTTGCCGGAGGCATTTTTCATTTTATGGAAATGGGAAAATGACGCAAATAGCTAACTTTTCCCGACAGGTAAAACAACTTATAACCACATAGAAAAGGCTGCCTGTCTGGGCAGCCTTTTCTATGAATAATTTTCAACTAGAAAGTTACATTGCCAAAAACTGGTCGTGTATATAATCAACAACATCAACCAAGCTTCCGGTTTTTTCAAACACCGCCAATTGCCTGTCTGCACCTGTGCCATTTTCCATCATTTTTACAATGTGGTTAATGATGTGCCTGCTGCCAAGTTGATCCACCACGTCGTCGACAAAGTTGAGCAATTCATAGATCAACAGCCGGGTATTGACTTCACTTTCTTTACCAAAGTCAATGAGTGTGCCGTCAATGCCATAGCGGCCTGCACGCCATTTGTTTTCATTAATCAATGCCCGCTGATACATAATGAAGTTAAGATTCTGATGGCGCAGCTTGTACAATTTTGCACAAATGGCCTGGAACAATGCAGCAATGGCTATGGTTTCATTGACAGTCATCGGCACATCGCAAATGCGGAACTCCACCGTGTTGAAGAACGGGTGAACACGCAAATCCCACCATATTTTTTTCGCATTGTCAATGCAATTGGTTTTAATGAGCAACTGCACATAGCTTTGATAAGCTTCGTAGCTTTCAAAATAATCGGGTATGCCGGTTCGGGGAAATTTATCAAAAACCTTTGTCCTGAAAGATTTGTAGCCCGTCTTTCTGCCTTCCCAAAAGGGTGAGTTGGTGCTGAGTGCATAAACGTGTGGCAGAAAATATCTCGCACTGTTGGCTATGTGCATGGCCATGTCATTATTTTCCATACCCACATGCACATGAAGGCCAAAAATGAGGTTGCTTCTTGCGGCCTCCTGCAGTTCTTCCACAATTTGCTTATAGCGCACATGGTCGGTGATCAACTGGCTGTCCCAGTGGCTAAAAGGGTGAGTACCGCTGGCTCCCATCCACAGTCCCAGGTCGCCTGCAATCTGGCTGATAGTGCCACGTAGCGTTGCTACGTCTTTGTATGCCTCGTCAATGTTGGCGCAGATGTCGGTGCCTACCTCCACCACAGCCTGATGCATTTCTGCTTTTACTTTGTCTTTGATCAGTTTCTGACCTTCGTGTACTATCTTTTGTTCATGGCTTTTCAGTTCCCTTGTTGTGGGGTCAATGACCATGTATTCTTCCTCTACACCGAGGGTAAAATGCCGGAAGCTTAGGTTTCCCATGTTGGTTGTTTAGTTTTAATTTTCAAAAATACTTTCCACAGAAATATCAAGCCCGGGCAGTACGGATGAGGGAATGTTTTCGCCTGGTGCATAAGGTTTGCTTCCTGTAAATTTTCCATTGTTCAATGTGTAAACGACGATATTTTTTTCATCAGGAAAGACAATCCAGTATTCCAGAACACCTGATTCTTCATACAGTTCAAATTTGTTTTGAACTTCCATCCGTGAATTGCCGGGAGAAAGAATTTCCACCACCAAATCAGGCGCACCGCAGCAGCCTTTTGCATCCAGTTTTGCAGGGTCGCAAATGACACAAATATCTGGCTGAACTACTGTCGTTACTTCATTGTCTTTCTTTTTGTTTTGAACAGGAAGACGAACATCGAACGGTGCTGAGTAAACTTCACATGATTTTTTGTGAAGAAAATTAGCAACAAGTACTGAAATATTCATGCTGATTTTTTGATGGAGCCTTTGTGGGGCAGCCATTTTAAAAATCTTCCCCTTTATCAGTTCAAGCCTTTCTTCAATCCGCCATTTCAGATAATCGGCATAGCTATACATCCCGTAATCTGCTCCTGGGTCATTCACAAGATTTGTTTCGTTTTCGGTTTCTTCTATGCGGTACATTGTGTGGAATGTGCTGATTAGCCAATGTGCTAATCTGCTAATGGGCATTGTTTTATTAGCACATCAGCACATTAGCAAATTTGTTTTAAAACAGTTTCTTTTTCTGCGCCCCGTGAGAAATGTATTTACCCCAGGTCAGGTTGTCTTTTCCAGGTTCAAAAGATTTTGCTTTTTCTATAGCAAATTTGGCAGCGGTTTCCACCACCCATGCAAAGTTTTCTTCGCCCACACTTGTCTTTTCAGCATCGGGTGCAGGGTTGCAAAAGTCAATGGCATAAGGCACTCCATCACGCAGAGCCAGCTCTACGGTGTTAAAATCGTAGCCCAGGTAATGGTTGATGCGCAATACAATTTCTTCCATTTCCTTCAGCTTGGCAGGCGTTGGTTTAAAGTCGGCCACATAGCGCAAATGATGCGGGTTGCGTGGTTCGTAAGGCATGATGCGGACATACTTTCCGCCAATGCAATAGCAGCGGTAATATTCCTCAAACTTGATTTCTTCCTGCAGCATCATGACCAACTGTTTTGTTTCTGCATGTTTCTCAAAAAACTCTTCAATGCTGTTCAACTGGTAAACACTTTTCCATCCGCCGCCGGCAAATGGCTTCATGTATGTGGGAAAGCCTGTGTACTTAAAAATACCTTCCCAATCCATAGGGTAAGCAAGGTTGGCAAATGATTCGCCAGTGGTGTCATCGGGCAAATCATGCGATGGCAGAATGACAGTTTTGGGAACAGGAACACCAATTTTTGTGGCAAGGCAGTTGTTGAAAAACTTTTCATCTGCACTCCACCAAAATGGATTGTTGATGACTGCTGTGCCGCAAAGAGCTGCGTTTTTCAGGTAAGCACGATAAAACGGAACATCCTGGCTAATGCGGTCTATGATGACTGCATATTCAGTAGGTTCGCCCTGCATCACTTTGTCAATACGCACAGCTTCTGCTGTGATGCCACTAACATTCATACTGTTCACTTTTTCGATCAAAGCGTTTGGAAAACTTCTTTCTTTTCCAAATAGGATACCGATTTTTTTCATGTGCAGAAATGGTTTTTATTTTTTAAAAATTAGAAACAAAATACTTAAAATAACCTGAACCGGATGTATCAGCAAACATTTTGGTGCAAATGAAACACTTGCATTTTAGCCTGCAAATAAACAACGTAACGACTGCAAATCATGTCTGTTTCCGCTTACAAATCGAATGTAGTTAAAACTCTTAGATAAACAGGTGATTTATGGTTGAAAAATTTCCTTTTGAAACATTTCTTACCTTTCCGGTTTTATAAAGAAATATGAGTGAAGAGATTGTAACAGCACAGGAAATGATTTATGAAACCATCAGCTTAGAGCAAAAAATTATTTATTCAGACTTCCTTGAACGGGATGTCATCACAGACATTTATATGCCCACTTTGCCGGTTGACCCAAAAGACATGGCCCTGCTTCTTGTAAATGATGGACAAGACTTGAGAAAGATGGATTTTGCTGCAATGCTTGACCCCTTAATCGCTTCGGGAACAATAGAACCAATTGTGGTGGTGGCCATACACTGCGGTGCAGACAGAATGATGGAATATGGAACCGTATGCCGCGCCGATTATCGCGGCAGAGGCGCAAAGGCAGGGCTTTACAACAAGTTTGTCTTCGATGAACTGCTGCCTTTTATCAGGTCAGAATTTGGAATAGATTCTTTCAAAGAAAAATCGTTTGCAGGGTTTTCCCTGGGCGGATTGTCGGCATTGGACATTGTCTGGAATCATGCTCATGAATTCATCAAAGTAGGCGTGTTTAGCGCTTCGCTTTGGTGGCGCAGAAGAGGCTACAACGACGAGGGTTATGACTATGAAAGCGACCGAATCATGCACCTGCAGGTGATGAAGGGAACCATGTATCCGTGGTTGAAATTCTTTTTTGAATGTGG
>JAYTGA010000157.1:0-3846 GCA_043733905.1 Segetibacter sp. | reverse complement strand
CGGTTCATTGCCGTGGTCATAGAACATTGTGCAGGCAAGTTCCCGCTGTGGCTGGCACCCGTTCAGGCGACTGTGTTGCCTATCAGCGACAAGTACATTGAATATGCCGAAGAAGTAAAAATGTTGTTGAAAAAAGCCGATATCCGGGCAGAAGTGGACGACCGAAATGAAAAAATAGGAAAGAAAATTCGCGAAGCGGAAATGAACAAAATACCCTACATGCTGGTGGTGGGCGAAAAGGAAATGACCAATAAAGAAGTAGCTTTGCGCAAGCAATCAAAAGGCGATTTGGGAACAAAAACAATCAGTGAATTGTTGGAATTTTTGAACGAGGAAATAGATAGTAAGAGAGCTTTTGAATAATTTAGTATTTTTACAGGGATGACAGCAACACAGGCCATTGAAAATAAATTTGAGCAGGAGCAAAAGCAATTTTCTTCAAAATCGGAAGTTGATATTGTTAGAAAGGATATGGATTCTATGAGAGTCGAATTGATAGCAAAGATTGAGAATAGTGCTTTGAAAACTGAGAACATAATAAGAGCGGAAGTAAGCAATCTAAAATCCGAAATTAATAAATTGATTGTTTGGATTATTGCTACAATTTTCGGGGCTGCCGGACTCTTTATAACTATTGCAAAAATATTTTTCAATAAATAATTTTTTAACTAACGATGGTTTTCATAAAGATGAAAATAAAGAGAAAAATTTAATCTTTGTGTACCTTGTTTTCTTCGTTACTTTGTGTAAAATTTAGTTAGTAAACAAAAAACAATTAATGGCATTAAACCCAGGATTTTACAGGGGCAGAAACCCCAATTTTAGAAAAGAGCAACAACAGGAACACAGAACCAACCGAATGATCCGCATACCTGAAGTGCGGCTAGTGGGAGAGGGCATTGAGCCGGGCATTTACCCCACAGAAAAAGCGTTGGAAATGGCCGAGGCGCAAGGTCTTGACCTTGTTGAAATTTCTCCAAATGCAGCACCACCCGTGTGCCGTATAATTGACTACAAGAAATTTTTATATGAGAAAAAGCGGAAGGAAAAAGAAATGAAAGCCAACTCTAAACAGAGTGAGGTGAAGGAAATCCGTTTTACGCCAAGTACTGATGAACATGACTTTGACTTCAAATGCAAACATGCGGAAAAATTTTTGAAGGAAGGGGACAAGGTAAAAGCTTACGTCCAATTTAAAGGCCGTGCAATCATGTTTAAAGACCGTGGAGAATTGCTTCTGCTCAAGTTTGCGGAACGACTTGCAGAGACCGGAGTATTGGAAGGAATGCCGAAAATGGAAGGTAAAAGAATGCTGGTTATTTTTGCACCAAAAGGATCAGGTAAGAAAAATAAGGGTTCATAGTTTTCAACAAAAAATTTACTATAAAAAATGCCACTTTAATTTAAGGTGGCATTTTTGTTTTGGTGAATTGAACTAATTCTAAGCATCTTATTCAATCACCGGTAACACCAGCTTACTATTGATTCCTTGCCCGTGATAGACTTTTATAGACACTTTCTGAAAATCTTCCTCTGTTGCATGATAAATATCAACAAACTTTTGAGGGTTTCTGTCCACCAGGGGAAACCATGAACTTTGCACCTGCACCATAATCTTATGGCCTGTTTTAAAAGTATGCGCCACATCGGGCAGGGCAAAATGGACGTTGGTTATTTTCTTTGGAACAAAAGGCTCTGGTTTTGAAAGGCTATTTCTAAACCGTCCCCGCATGACCTCGCCACGAACAAGCATCTCGTAGCCATTCATGATATACTTATCTGTATCGCTGTATTGAAAATTATCGGGGAAGACATCTATCAGTTTCACAACAAAGTCCGCATCAGTTCCGGTAGTACTCACCATCAGGTCGGCCATCACTGAACCTGCAACGGTTACGTCTTTGTGAAGCACTTCAGTCACAAATATGAGTACGTCGGGTCTGCGGCTTGCAAACCTTTGGTCATCCGTCATGTACTCTCTTGTTCTTTCAAAATGGACACCTTCGTTGTAAGGAACAGGGCAGGCGGGGTCGCTGGTATATTCGGTATAAATATCAAAGTCTTTTGGTTTTTCCGTGGTGGCTACCAGTGATGGCGCATCCCAGCTTAATTCTTTGTCCTTATGAAAAAACAGTTCACGATCAGTCGCATTCGATGGTGGCCACTGGGGTAGCAGACGCCATTTATTTTCCCCGGTAAAAAAGATAGAGGCCTCGGCAATGTTGGGTACTTTCCCTTTTCCTTTCAGGTGATAATTAAAAAATGGGATCTCAATATTTTTTTGATACCACTCACTGGTGTTGCTGCCAAACTGAACATTGCCGAGGCGACTTCCATTGGTTCTGGCCCAGCCACCGTGGCTCCACGGACCCATTACCAGACGGTTGTTTGTGGCGATGCTTTGCTTTTCAATAGCCTCATAGGTTTTCCATGTGCCATAGCAATCTTCTGCATCGAACAGGCCACCCACAATAAGCATGGCGGGTTTTACATTGATCAGAAAATTGCGGACGTTCCGGGCTTTCCACCATTCATCCATGTTGGGATGGTTGGTTAAATCGCTCCAGAATTTGATGCTGTCGCCCATATAATTCCGGGTAAGATTACTGACCGTAGCCATTTGCAGGTAAAAGTTGTAACTATCTTTTGTAAAAAAAGGGACGTCGGCAGGATCTTGCTTTGTTGGCTGTGGCCTTGGCTTGCCAAATGAAGAATAAAAGCTGAAAGCATCCATGAGCATGAATGCGCCATTGTGGTGAAAATCGTCACCCACAAACCAGTCAGTAACGGGTGCCTGCGGACTAACTGCCTTGAGTGCCGGATGATTGCTCAAAGCCGCCATGGTGCTGTAAAATCCGGGATATGATATTCCAAATACTCCCACATTTCCATTGTTTTTTTTGGTATTTTTTACCAGCCAGTCTATGGTATCGTAAGTGTCGCTGGACTCGTCTATATCCTTTACTTTTTTATCGTCGTTAAAAGGGCGGACATCCACAAAATCTCCTTCACTCATATACTTTCCCCTCACATCCTGCACCACCATGATGTATTTTTCCCTGAGATATTCTTTGTAATAATTTAGCCAGAATGGTTTGAAATTATTTTCGCCGTAAGGTGAGCAACTGTATGGGGTGCGTGTCATGAGGATGGGATGCTTCTCAATCGTATCGTTCGGAATGTAAATGGCTGTGAATAGCTTTACACCATCCCGCATGGTAATGTATTGTTCTTTCTTAGTGTAGTTTTTTCTGATCCAAACGCTGTCGGCATTTTGACTGAACGTTGAAATTGAAATAAACGAAAGCAAAAATTGCAGGAGTATTTTCATAAACAAAGATGTAATTAGTTCGATGCAATTTAGGACTTAATAGGGTTTAATGTTTAGGGTTGAGGGTTTAAGGTTTGGGTGTGAGGTGCTCGGTCTGATTTGATTTACCCATTTCCTGGCAGGAAATGGGTATTTCTTCGTAGGAAATGGGTCTTTCCTGGCAGGAAATAGGTATTTCTTCGTAGGAAATAGGTCTTTCCTGCCAGGTTTTTGGTATTTCCTCTCAGGAAATGGGTATTTCCTGTCAGGTATTTGGTATCTCCTCTCAGGAAATGGGTAGTTCTTCTGAGGAAATAGATAGTTCCTTGAAAGAAGACTATGAACTGTGCTGAAAATGTCTGTGAGTGGAATGGAGGCGTGGATGCGTCTAAAGAGCAAAACGTGGAAAAGGCTGGGCTTTGCACTTACCCTGAAGGGAGTCTATATGTAAAAGGGTTTCGGCGTAGCAGCAGTCCAATATTTAGCTGCAAAGAAGAATTTTGCTAAAAAATAAATTTTATGAAACAGCAAACTTC
>JAYTGA010000156.1:0-8092 GCA_043733905.1 Segetibacter sp. | reverse complement strand
AATCCATTTTTTTCATAAAAAAATCCTGTTAATCCCTTCTATCCGTGTTATCCGTGTTCCAAAATATGCTTCAAATTGATTCATGCAACAATGCCATTTTTAATTCCTATTGCACCACAAGCGGCGAAATATTTACTAAACTGTTATCAGGCCATGTAAAGGTGTAAACACCTGCATTGCTCACATTCAGATTGCCGGTAAATGTTTTATTTTCAAAGTTGATGGTAAATTTATGATCGCCTGCGGCAACACTGCTAAAGCTGTTGACAGAAGATGCAACCGCAGCCGGCGAACACGGCTGTGTGGATATGGCAACCCCTCCATAATCAATCACATAGTCATTATTGATTGAAAATGACAAAATCTTATCGGTCGGACAATGGTAGGTTCCGACTGTGTTTGCAGATATGACTAATTGTTTTGAACCACCAATTGTTGCTATGGCTGGTGTCAGTTGCAGCTTTTCACCCAGCATAAACCCAATGGTGTCAAGGTTTGGATTTGCATTGACATCGTCATTTACCCACACGGCTATCCGTTTAGAACTCACACCGTCACTCGCCGTCACCATCCAAACTCCACCACTAATAAATGTAATAGTTGCAGTGTTGTTGATTGTATCTATAGTGGAGAGATTGTCAACGGTCCATTTAATTTGGCTGCCTGCCTTGGCATTATGCACAGCAAAAACCACTGGTTCTTGTGGGTTTACATTGATTTGTTTAGAAGCAGAGAGGTTGAATTGGTTGCCATAATTCGTATAGTTACTATTGATTATAGTAATTGTATAATTTGCAGAAATATTTCCCGATGTTGCCGTGACTTTATAGGTACCCGGAATGCTAAATGTGAGTGTTGCCCGATTACCTATTGCATTGATGGTTGTGCCTGCTGACGGATCTATCACCCAAGTAACTTCGGAGGCATTGCCGTTGTTGCTGAATGTGAGCAGAACCGGCTCATTCTTTTTAATGTTGCTAATCGTTTCTTCATACACTACACTGCTGCCAGGTGGGGTATCCGTATTTTTTTTGCACGACATTATGCTTATCAATGCAACAAACAATATCAGCTTTACACACATTTTCATAATCATTTTTTTAAGTCAACTAATGGTTTCTTTTTTACCTACTTTTTGCAGGTTTTATACTCCTCCCACTATTTATACAACATCACTAAGGCATTTGGTTGGGTTTTGAAGAAAAAAATAAAAAAAAAGAAGCCAACTCCAAAAATCAGCAGCAGCCATCTTTTATGTTGATACTATTTTATCAAAAGTTTGTTGTTTTCTATCCTGCCATCCAGTTCTGTTACTTGCATCAGGTAGATGCCGCCTGGCAAGTTCGCAATGTTTAATTGCACTGTTGTGCGGCCTTGCGGCAGTTGTGCCAGCACTTTCCTGCCCGCATTGTCCATAATAAGAATGCTTTGCATGGCTTTGCCTTCTACAATTAAAATATCTTTTGCGGGGTTGGGATAAAAGCTAATACCATTTTTAGGATTGCGGCTGACCACTTCAATCTCAGAATATTGATCGCTGCCCTCTTTGTTTTTTATTTCAAGACGATAAAATAATCTTCCGCCGCCGTTAAAAGAGGGCATTTCAAACGGCCTCTCATCTGTATAAATGTAGGTTTGCAGGCCTGTACCCGGCCTGGCTCTTATAGTGCCAATGGTACTGAAATGCCGACCGTCTGCACTACGTTGAATATTGAAGTAGCTGGTGTTTAACTGGCCTGTTGTGGTCCAGCTATTAAACACCTGTTGTTCATTTTGCAAAACAGCCTGATAGTTTAATAGAGTAAGCGGAAGCAGTGTGACCTGTATATGTGTTTCGCAAGTGTTGGTAACAAATGGTGGGTTGTAATCAAAATAAATGCTGGCTTTGTTAGGAATGATGTCGCCCACCTGCAGGGTGCTGTCCGGTCTAATTCTAAAGTGTATAAAGCCATTGCTTTTAACTGCGTTGCTATTACTGTCCGGTAGGTTTATGCCTAAAAATTCAAACGTGACCACACCGCCGCCAAGTGTGGTGCGACAAGGATGACTGGTACCGAGCATTTGTAAAAAGTTTGTACGCAACTTTGGGCTAAGCGTATCAGCAATCACAATGTTGAAAGCCGTGTCAGTGCCTGTGTTTTGAAAGTGAATCAAATACTCAACAAAATCGCCGGACATCAACTGTGTAGGGGTCAGATTTGGTGTAGCCTGCTTGCTGTTGGGGTCGTAGCTGCCGCTGATTGGGCTAATGGAGGTATCGGCTTTGACAACCATTGGTGATTCCGCCCTGGCATAGCCTTTCAATGAGTCGCCAATAACGGCGGCTGGTTTGACATGAAAGTAAGCAAGAAATGTTCGGAGCTGACCGGGTACCATGGCAGCGGAGTCTAAAACAAGCCAATTGCCACTGACATTAATGCCAGCCGCCGAGGCCGAATCAAACATCAGCCTTGTCGTATCGTATTGCATTTTGATTGCAGCAGTCTGCGTAGACGTGCCAGTGTTTTCGCCCTGCACATGATATGAAAAAGGGAAGCCCGGCCTGGCGCGGAGTTGCGTGGGTGTAATGTGAATGGCAAGACTATCCTTTACAAAAAGAGGCTGCAGGGCAAAGGTATCATAGGCAACATCTGTGTAACTGGTAAAGCTGTGTACATTGCCAAGAGGAACGGGACTGTAAAAAGGAGGTGGTGTAATGCTAATGGTGTAGGAACCCAGTGTGTCTGCTGTAATGTTAAAATAGCCATTATCGTTTGAATAGGCGTAAAGGCCAGTGTTTAGTTCAGTTCTGATGTTGCGGCGCGGATTATCGCCTGTGTCATAAATACCGTTGCTGTTGTTGTCGTTAAAAATAAATCCATAAATCTGTGGAAAAGACTGGCATTGATGAATATTGTTGGTAGGGTTGCAAGTGGGCGTGAATGGCTGTGGTGTGCAGTTTGGCGGAATGTTAGGCAGGCATGAAATGGCGGAACTGTACAATGACAGGTAGGTGAGACTTTGAGGTAGGAACGGCAGACAGCCCAAATTTACATTGCCCTGCACAGACAGTGTTTGCATAAATTGTGGCAATTCTGGAATTGCGTTCAGTTTATTGAAATCAACCTCCATTTCGGTAAGGTAAGCCGGCAATGCAGGCAGACTGTTCAGGTTATTATAAACCATATTTAATACCCGCAAAGAATCGGGCAGTGTAGGCAAACTGTCAATCTGGTTACTGGTACAAACAAGGTTTCTTAACGTTTGCGGAAGCTGCGGCAACTTATGAAGCGAATTGTTGGACGTATAAAGTATTGTCAGTGCATTGGGAAGGAGTGGCAAGCTGTCGAGCAAGTTTGTGCTGCAATCAATATAATCTAATGAAAAAGGTAATGCAGGCAATTGTGTAATCTGGTTGTCACTGCACAAAAGCCCCTGGATGGTAAGGGGTAAAGTCGGGAGTGTGGTTATGCTATTAGTACCGCAACTTAATAACTCAAGTGTGTCGGGCAAAGCAGGCAAAGCTGTTAAGCTGTTGCTGTAACATTGCAGGTTGCGCAGAGTAGCAGGTAGCGTTGGAAGACTTGTCAGCGAATTGTTACGGCAATAGAGATACTTCAGATTTGCAGGTAAGGCGGGTAGAGTAAACAGCAAATCGAAACTGCAATTTATTTCGTTAAGCATAGGAGGCAATGCGGGCAGACTATCTAAATCGTTGTTGTTGCAGGTGAGGGTTTCCAGGGTCACAGGCAGTTTTGGCAATGTGGTCAAAGAAGTGTAGCCACAACTAAGGGTTAGCAAGCCTGTGGGCAAACTGTCTATGATGGTGATGGGGTTGTTGTTGATGATAAAATATTTGAGTGCGGGTGGCAAAGAATGAACTACTGTTATCTGGTTATTGTAAATAGACAGTGTAGCCAGGCTGGCTGGCAGGTTGTCGGGAATGGAAGAGAACTGATTGTCGCTGCAAAATAAGTCAGTGAGCGTGGCTGGCAGTTCGGGCAGATTGGTCATTTGATTACCGCTGCACTGTAGGTTAGTAATGCTTTTAAAATATTTAACCCCTGTAATGTCTTTGATACCTGCACCACTGATATTCAACAGGTTAACGGTCACTATCTGGGGATAAGTGGTGTCCATGTCACCAGCAGCATTGAATGCGCCAGGCCATTGAGTACGGATACTGTTTCTGAAATTGCTGTCGGGGAGGCTTACATACTGCGCTTTAGCAAACGAGGCAAACAGTATGGTAATTAACAATAGAAAAATATTTCGTTTCATGGCTGGGTTATATTATAAAATTAAGCCGAAAAACTGGTAAAAATCCTTTTTAATAATCGGCGTTATCCTTTTATACAACAGTTATGTTCGCAAAGGTTGGGTTTTAGAAAAAATATTTTTTGTACTAAAAATCTATAATCAAAAAAGCAAACAGCTTGTAAATGTTTGAACTTAATTTAATTGGTAATGGGAAAATTACTTTCATTGCTAAAAAACATACAAAATGAGAAATTCTTTTATCTATTTTAAAAAAAATTGCTGAATTGGCTTTAATTGCAAAAAAGAGATTGCAAAAAATCACACTTACCAACCTGCGCAAATGGTTGTTAAATTTTAGTCTTAATAACTTATGACAATAACAAAGAACTTTGTGTAATGAAAATAGTATTAGCCCAGCAGAATTATCATATTGGCAACTTCGCCGCAAACATAAAAAAAATTATTTCGGCTATTCAGCAGGCAAAACAAATGGGGGCTGATTTGGTGGTGTTTAGCGAACTCTGTGTCTGCGGCTACCCTCCCCGCGACTTCCTGGAGTTTAACGATTTCATCAACAAATGCGAAGAAGCGATTGATGAAATAAAACTTCATGCGGACACTATAGGTGTGCTGCTTGGCGCACCTGCCCGCAACCCGGCGGTGCATGGCAAGGATTTATTTAATGCTGCATTTCTTCTTTATGAAAAAGAAGTGAAAGGTGAAGTGCATAAAACTCTGCTGCCCACCTACGACATCTTTGACGAATACCGCTATTTTGAACCCGCCTTCGACTGGCAGGTGCTGGAGTTCAAAGGCAAAAAACTTGCAGTCACCATTTGCGAAGACATCTGGAACATCAACGACAACCCGCTCTACAGGACCTGCCCCATGGACAAGCTGATGCAGCAGCAACCGGATGTAATGATTAACCTGAGTGCATCTCCGTTTGACTACATTCACGAGGAGGAAAGGAAGGCCGTCATTAAATCAAATGTACTGAAGTATGGGCTGCCTATGTTCTATTGCAATGCGATTGGGAGCCAGACCGAAGTGGTGTTTGACGGCGCTTCGCTCATCTTCGACAAAGCAGGTCAACTCTGCAAAGCTTTCCCCTCTTTTCACGAAATTATTGACGGTGCGGTGCTAAATGATGATGGAACCATTGAAGGGCAAATGAGCAACAATATCAAAGCCGTTTCGCACTTTCTTCCAAACCCTGCTGCCTTTGATCCGGTGATGAATGTGCAGGGCATTTACACTGCTTTTGTTCTTGGCATCAGAGATTACTTTCAGAAAATGGAATTCACTAAAGCCATCCTCGGTTCGTCCGGGGGCATAGACAGCGCAGTTACCCTTGCACTGGCCTGCGAGGCATTGGGCAAAGACAATGTAAGAGCCATTCTTATGCCTTCCCCTTACAGTAGCGACCACTCAGTCAACGATGCGGTAAGACTGAGCGAAAACTTAGGAAACCCGTACGACATCATTCAGATAAACAACGTTTACGAAAGTTTTCTCGCTACGCTGAAACCCGTTTTTGGCGATCTTCCTTTCAGTCTGGCAGAAGAAAATATTCAAAGCCGTAGCCGTGGCAACGTGCTGATGTCCATTGCCAATAAGTTTGGCTACATTCTGCTAAACACCAGCAACAAAAGCGAACTTGCTACAGGCTATGGAACCCTGTATGGCGACATGGCCGGTGGCATTGGCGTGTTGGGCGACTGTTATAAACAACAGGTGTATGCCCTGGCAAATCACATCAATCAGGAGAAAGAAATCATTCCGCAAAACATCATTAGCAAAGCTCCCAGTGCTGAATTGAGGCCAGGGCAGAAAGATGCGGACAGCCTTCCGCCTTACGACATTCTGGACGAAATTTTGTATCAATATATTGAACGGCGCAAAGGCCCGGATGAAATAAAAGCACAAGGCTACGACAGCACTTTAGTGAACAGGATACTCAAACTTGTCAACACCAACGAGTATAAACGAAACCAGTTTTGCCCTATCATCAGGATAAGCCCAAAAGCCTTTGGCGTAGGCAGGCGGATGCCTATTGTGGGGAAATATCTTTCCTGAAAACTTTCTTTACTTCATGTTTCATTATTCCAAACTTATCATAAACACGAAAGAGTACCGCATGGTACTCTTTCGTGTTTAAAGATAAATTTTATAGAATTTTATTTCAGGTAAAGTTCCATTTCTACTCTGCGGTTTTGAGCACGGCCAACTGCGGTTTTATTGGTAGCAATAGGTTTGCTTTCGCCATAGCCTGTCGCTTCCAATCTTGCATCAGGCACGCTTTTGCTTACCAGGTAGGCCTTTACAGCATCAACCCTTGCTTGTGACAATGTCATGTTGTGTGCATCTGTTCCCACATTATCAGTATGTCCGCCTAATCTCAGATTATAGTCAGGATATTCGTTAATGATGCTGACAATCTCATCCAGTTTGGCAAATGATTCAGGTTTCAAAACTGATTTTCCTGTTTCAAAATAAATACCTCTTGTAGCAAAGTTCAAACGCTTCTTAGCTTCCTCTTTCACCACAGGGCAACCATTGTTACTTTCAGGGCCAGGGGTGTTAGGACACTTATCAACCGCATTCGGCACTCCGTCTCCATCATTGTCCACCGGGCAACCCGTTGCATCTACCACAGTTCCAGATTTAGTGTTCGGGCATTTATCAAGATTGTCAGGTACTTTGTCGCCATCACTATCCAGCGGGCAACCATTTGCATCTACAGGAGTACCTGCAGCTGTGTTAGGGCATTTATCTTTTGAATCCTCTACACCATCGCCGTCAGTATCCGGACAGCCACCAAACTTAGCTAAACCAGGTACTGCAGGACATTTGTCATCGGCATCTGCAATGCCGTCTTTGTCAGTATCAGGACATCCGTTCAAAGCACGGACTCCCGGTTGCTGAGGACATTTATCTAAATAATCAGCCACGCCATCGCCATCGGTATCTATAGGGCAACCTTTTGCATCAACAGCTATGCCGGGAGGTGTATTGGGGCAACTGTCTTTCTTATCATAAACACCATCTTTGTCTGTGTCAGCAGGTTTTTTCAGGGAAAAAATAAGGCCGATACTGTGTTGCAGGTAAATGTCATTTCCACCTCTTCGTACACCATCCCAGTCATCATAAAAGGGTCTGTTGAAGATGCCGGAAGCTTCTATACCAAATACATCATTGAACCTGAAAAATAGACCTGCACCCACTGCCAGGTTGGGCTTCATTTGCCCTTTTCCAACCACTTTATTTTCGCCGGTAACAGGGTCACTCGTTGTGTAGTCACTGGTACCAATTTTTTGAGCATTGATACGTGTAACGCCAAGGCCACCGATCAAAAATGGTGAAATGGGCGAATTTTCAGGAAGAAAGTAGCCGTTGTTAAACTTGTATTTAAGAAGTGCATTAGCAGCAATAAAATATGCATCTACTCCTGTGTAAGTGTTGGGACGGTCTGGTATAACATTTGGCGTAAAAGGGAATTGAAGCCTGTCGTAAGACACTTTTCCCATAATATTGAAAGATGGATTGAGATACCATTGAAGTGAAACCCCGCCTCCGGGTTTGAAATATTTAAACTTGTACAAAGAATAATTATGATTATTAAGATCACCAATATATTCAGTAGCTGTACCATAAATCCCCAAAGAATTCCTTTGCCCCTGGGAGGTTAAACCCATAAGCAGGCAAATTGATAAGATCACAAATTGTGAAAATTGTTTCATAAGTTTTTTTGTTTTAAAATCACACTCATGCAAAGATCAGACCATCAAGGTTTCAAATTTGCAAAACTGTAAATATGCTTTTCAGAGATGAAAGTATAGAAAATTGTCAC
>JAYTGA010000155.1:0-2411 GCA_043733905.1 Segetibacter sp. | reverse complement strand
TCGGAGCCTATAAAGCCTTACTAATTCTTATCTTGCTATAAACACGATGCTCCTTTGGAGCAAAAAGCCTAAGCCTTCAATATGTGTCCACACGATAGGCCACGGCGGGGACCGGAGATGAATAATGGACAAAAGCTGGTGACATGAAACCCTACTCCTTATTAGCTATTGGTCAATAGACTTCGTCATGACTGCCAATGTCCACAAATACGGCTTTTACAGGTTTCTCTTTGGTAAAATAAAAGACGATCCGCAAATCGTATTCAACTGAAAAACTAGATAAGCCTTTTAGATTTCCGGAAAGTTTGTGTGTTTTGAGTGAGGCGGTGTATGGATCATTTATGAAGGTCTGCACTTTATCCCAAAAAATGGTTTCAGAACCAGTGCCTTTTATCCTTTTCCTAAATGTTTTTTTAAAGGAATCGCTAAAGGAGATTTCCATTATTTCAGCATTTTTTTGAGGTCTATAATGTCTGACGAAAATCCAAGTTTACCTTCCCTGTGGGCTATTTTAGCTTGTTTAAAATTCTGCTCTATTTCCTTTCTTCTTGCATCTGCAATGTTGTTTTCAAGCAAATCGAGCAACTCCACTTTTTCTTCCAATGGAAGATTGTAAACAGAGTCCACTATGCTACCGAAATTGTTTGTAAGATTACTCATAGGAGATTTTGTTTTGCCAAAATTAATTAAAACAATTTTCAACTTTCCACTCTCTTTCCCTCCGTCTTCACATCCGTCAACCCCCTAAAATCCACGGGCACCAACTTGCTCACTCCCGGTTCCTGCATGGTCACGCCGTAAATAACATCTACCGTACTCATGGTTTGCTTGTTGTGGGTCACAATGATGAACTGGCTGTTTTCGCTGAACTGCTGTATCATTTTGGTGAACTTGCCGACGTTGGCTTCGCTATATCCACTCTAGCAATTCTTCCAACTCTTTATCACCAATACTTTCCTGTTCATTTTTGTCAAAAATAGTAAGCAAATAAACAGTGTTTGCTATTACCTGAACACAAGTGATAACTCTTGCACCTCCGCTTTTCCCTTTGCCTTTAGAAGCTATGCTTAACCTGATTTTGTAACAATTATTTCCCAAGGCAGTACCTTGTTCCGGTTGCTGAATGAGTGAATGAACCAGTTGCAAATACTCATCCTTCAGCGAAGAATATTTTTTCACAAGTCGCTTTAATTCTTTCTCAAACTTTGGAATTGATTTTACTTTAAAGCTCATGAAATAAATCTTCGGCATTTCGGGCTTTTAGTTTACCAGTTTTTACCAACTTCATTTCTTCCACAGCTTCTTTCACATCTTCCAACACCTTGGCTTTGTAGGGAGAAAGCGTTTTTGTTTTAACGAAAGAAAGGTTTTGCAATAGCTCCATTACAAAGGGGGCTTTGCTGTCTTTTATGTCCAAAAGTATTTTCATCAGTCAAATTTAAAACAAATTTATCAAGGCTCCTACCCCATTACAGTCTTCTTCCCTGCTGTATCCGTCAACCCCCTAAAATCCACCGGCACCAACTTACTCACTCCCGGCTCCTGCAGGGTGGCGCCGTAAATGACATCTACTGTGCGTGTGAATTATTCAACAATAACCTTTGCCTTTTTCCTATCATCCTTAATCCCTCCCGGGCCGCCTACTTTCACAAATGAAATAATAAAAGAACTGGCATCAATTGGAGCAACTGACGAAGGAACAGACAAAAAACTATTTTCAGTATCATCCAACACCAATTCACGTTTTACGGTTCCATCTCTCTCTACTACCGCAGCCGTTAAAACATGGTTATTATACTTATCGGAACGTTCTACATCTTCATTCTTCCTCTTTAAATTGTCTTTGTGGTCATTATAAAAAACAATCACTTTGTCCTTATCAATAAAAGTATAATAATCGCTGCCAGTAAGATTGCTTACACTTACACGAAGCCGTGGTACAGCACTATAAACTGCTTTTCCATTTTTAATATACACCACCAATATATTACCTATAACGCTAAAAGCAGTCCGTTCACCCCACTCTACCCGCTTGAACTGTCCGGTCATACAAAGCGTTCCATCACTTAGCAATGTAGTTTTCACTTCTATAGGGCTCATACCCAAGTCCTTTTTTTTGCTAATGCCGAAACCCGATTTGCTCAGTTGTTCGGCAAAGACCTGTGGCACAGGCATTTTTTCAAATGGATCTATTTTATTTGTTTGCAGATTCAGTCCTGTTTTATAAACACCGCATATGTAATCGGTGCCCTCTTCTTTATAGGTACCTGTAATAGCTATATTATTGTCAAAACCGTTGGTCAAACACATGGTTCTGCAAATGATTCCTTGCGGCTCTATTGGTATTTGTTTTACAGTTTTATTTGGTAGGGAAATTAAGATGGTGGGTTTGAAAAAAAATCCTTCTTTAT
>JAYTGA010000154.1:0-5595 GCA_043733905.1 Segetibacter sp. | reverse complement strand
ATCTTACCGCCTTTTTTTATTTCTATCTTCAATCCTTAATTTATTTTTTTACAGCAATTAGTTATCCACCATACTTGCTTTTAAAAAACTACCGGAGTATTGTATAAACAAACATTAAACTCTAAACATTAAATACCCCTAAACTCTCAACCCTCAACCCTCAACTTCCTCAACTCAACACAAAGTTCCTCTCCAGCATCTTCTTCGGCGAAATATGAATCACAAACTCCTGTGTCACATATCCCTTAGCCGACACCACCACCACATAGTCACCCGCCTGCACTTTGCTCAGGTGATATGCGCCATACAGGTCGCTCTTTGCCTCATAGTGCGTTCCTTTTAGTGTCACAGTCACATCCGCCAACAGTTCACCTGCCGCATCTTTCACCAATCCGTCCATACCATTGTGCCGCACACCGTTGTGTTCCAGCGTACTGTTCAGGTGATACCCCTCCACAAACTTAGGGTCAGTCTCCTCATAAAACACCATCGCCTTATCCATCCTTTCAATGTTCTTGATCATCAGGCCAATCAGCCGGTCTATTTCCGTATCAGCAATCGCGTTCCCCGTGTTGTCCACTTTCGCCACACCAATCAGGCTAGCAAAATCACTGGCCAACTTCGTCAATCCATCCAGTTTTGCCTGCGTCACCGCATAATCCTTAAAGTCCACATTCGCCACATAAGGAGTCACCGCATCCACAATCCCTTTAGCCAGTGTCACAATATCCGCATCCTTCGCCTTATAAATTTTATCATAGTTCAGGTTCACCGCCGCCGCCAGTTTTGGATGGCCAAATTTATCGGCAAACAAATGAGTAAGATGGCAAATAAATTCACCCGCTTTAGCCACCTTCTGTTTCTGTTGTTTTTTATCAATGGTAATGCCCGTAGACACCACATTCTTTTCCGGCATCGCCAGCACCAGTGCCGCCAGGTTGTTCTTAAAATCGCTCACCTCCACCTTCATCGGGGTGTAAGCATCCACAGTAGTTTGTTTATCATCAAGGAAAAGGTCAACCCTCTCCATCCTCGTGTACTGACTCGATTGTTCGTTTGTTAAAGGCATTTTAGTTTTGTTTTAAATTGTTATTAAAGGACAAGCAAAATAACAAAAATCCAAACTCAAATAGTTTTTATAACCACATTTTCTCCACACCAGCTCAACATACATACACACAAACTCCATTTTTAAAGCCCTCCACCATTTTATTTTTTTTTGCCCCAACATAAGTACCCTGATCTGGCATCGTTGTGTCACACGTCTATGGGTCAGTGCTGCTATTAAGCTTTTTCCACCATTTGCTCCAGACGGCGCTTTTACAGTGAAGATTTAATGGGCTTTTGCACAATTGATGATGAAAGCCACGATAAAAAAGTGGATAAATAAATTTGGTCTAGCGAATTTTTCTTTTTCGAGAAAAAACAATACTTCTACGCTATTTTTACCCGTTACTATTTGATGCATTACTCCATTTTTTAAGTACAATGTCAACAACTGTTTTCGAAAAAAACATTAAGTCCTTGGCCTTTTCCTTTAAAAAAGAAAAGGAACATGCAGGTGTGTTATTGACAGAAAATTATACACAGTTAAATGACATTTCTCCGCAAGAATTATTTGCATTAGAAACTGCCAAAGAAAAGTTTGAAGCTGATGCTGTTTACTTCAGATATTTTGAGGATGGCAGAGGTGCTGTTCCACAGATTTATATCTACAACAATACAGAACAGCTATTAAGTGAAAAAAACAAAAGGGACATTCATGTAAAAGTTTGGAGCGGTTGTCAGGTTCCCATGTTCATCATCATTGAAAAATCTGAAGCAATTGTTTTTGATGCACGAAAGAGACTTGAAAATGATAATGAAAACTTTGCTTTTGACACCATAAAATTGATTGGGGAAGCGACACATAAGTTTTCAGCAGCCAGTTTTGATGATGGTATGTTTTGGGAAGAAGAAAAGAACAAAGAAAGTTTTCAATTTTCCACATCAGCCTATGAATCTTTGGTAGATGGGTTATTGAAAGTTTACAAATATTTTCAAAAGGAGTCTGGCCTTAATAGCCATGTTGTTCTGAAACTGCTTTTGCAATGCTTACTCATTAAGTACCTTGAAGAAAGAGATAATGACAGAGGTTATTTTTCAGCTAAATATTTTCAAACCAAATTTAGGTGCAGTAACTTTTGTGACGTAATACGTACTGGAAAATTATTAGATCTTTTAGATCTTTTAGCAATTGATTTTAACGGTAAAATATTTGAGTGGAGTAAGACCGAAGAGATAAATGAACGCGAAGCAATTCAACAAAGTGAAGTACAAAGTCTTGCAGAATACCTTGATGGTAACGTAGATGAAAAACGTCAGATAGTTTTATGGAGGCTTTATTCCTTCAAAAGCTTGCCGGTAGAGTTAATAAGTTCTGTTTATGAAACACTATTGACTGATAGCAAGGATATTGTTTACACGCCTGAAATGATTGTGAGCACTTTAGTGGATGAGTGTATGCCTTTGAAAAAGCCACAGGAAAACTTTAAGGTGATTGACGTTAGTTGTGGTTCGGGTATCTTCTTAGTCAAGGCTTACAAACGGATTATTCAGTGGTGGCGTTATGAACAATGGAAGGCGACTGGCGAACTGAAAAGGCCATCTTTGAAGGTGTTAAAACAACTTCTTACCGAGAGTATCTATGGAGTGGATATTGAAGGGGATGCGATACGGCTGACTGTATTTAGTTTGGCACTGGCGATGCTGGACGAAGTAGATTTAGATCCACCAAATTGGGAAAAACTTCGGTTTCCAGACTTAAGTAAAGCAAATATCAGAAACCGGGACTTCTTTGAGTACATTACTGATAGTCCGCCAAATGATTTTGATTTGGTTATTGGTAATCCGCCGTTTAATTTACAATCTGGCGAAGATGGAAAAGAAATAAAAAGAGAACCTTACTTTAAAAAAATTGAAAAAAAATATGGATACAAATGCGAAATAAAAATACCCGATAATAATCCGGCTTTACACTTTTTAGTACAAGTCCCCAAGTTGCTAAAAACAGATGCAATACTTTGCCTGATACAACCATCAGGCCCTTTGCTTTATCAGAAAGATGAAGATTTTAAGAAAGCTGTTTTTGGAAAAAATAAGCTTTTGCAAATTCTTGATTTTACAAAACTGGCGGATGTATTATGGGGCAAAAAAAATATTGCAACAGCAGCCATTTTTTTGCAAAAATGTTTACCCGATAAAGAAGACATTGCACACATAATAGCTAACAGAACATTTTCCAATATCAATAAGATTTTTTTAGAATTAGACCATTATGATTTTCACATAGTCAC
This sequence comes from Segetibacter sp., assembly GCA_043733905.1. Classification (GTDB taxonomy): domain Bacteria; phylum Bacteroidota; class Bacteroidia; order Chitinophagales; family Chitinophagaceae; genus Segetibacter. The sequence goes on along the minus strand of JAYTGA010000154.1, from coordinate 2,260 downwards.
TCAAGAAGCAGCTTTAAGCAATTCTAATATTTGGAAATCAAATTTAATAGGTGGTGGGCGATTAGGAAGTTTAATTGATAGATTATCTGGCTTTGTAACATTAGGTTATTATTTAAAAGAAAAAGAAAATTTTGGGTGGAAATATAATGAAGGATTTACAGTAAAAGGTTCACTTAATAAAGCAGATTTTATTACTGATAAAGATTGTATACCTGTTAAGGCGTTAACTGAAAATGGTCTAAATGAATCACTAATTGAAAAATGCAAGATTATTTATTTTGAAAGACCCAGGAGTAAATTCATTTACTCACCTCCGCATATTCTAATCAGAGAAATTATAGGAAAGAATAAAATTCCAATAGTTTTCCATAATAGTTACCTGACATTTCCGAACGGAATTTTAGGTATTCATGCCCCGAAAACTGAAGAAGCTGAGTTAAAATCTCTATTTAACTATTTAGACAATAACAATCAACTACTACGATTCTTTATAATCGCAACAAGTGGTCGTCAAAAAATCGGAAAAGCAACGGCAACAAGTCAGAAAGATATTTTGAACGTCCCTCTTCCCGGAGATAAAGACACAATTAAAACTTCCGCTGCCGAAAAAATCCTAATAAAAGATGTTCTTGAATATCAGCTAAACAATGGCGAAAAAGAATTAAGCAAAAATGCCTCGGAGCCTCAAATAAAAGCATTCTCCAAAACATTCTGTCAAACTTTAAATAGTGTTTATAAAGCCGACGGCAAAGAATTTAGGTTGTTCAAAATTTTAGATGCAGGTAAATACTTTGCGTTGCATTTCCGATACACCGATGAATCATTTATGCCAAAAACAGAACTAACAGAAAACTTAAATAGGTCTATTGAGGAAATCATTCCAAATCAAAAAAAGAAAGGTAAAAGCTCCCATACACAACGGATTTTAAAAGTGTATGGTAAGGATACCATTATGCTTTCAAAACCCAAGCAATTACGATACTGGCTTCAATCTATTGCATTTAGAGATGCTGATGAAACTTTTGCTGCTTATATTAAAACCCGTTATTCCTAAATGTTAAGGGATAGTATAGACACATATAGCCAACCAAGCATTGATGACCTTAGTGCAAAACCTAACCAGGAAGTAGCATTGATTTTGAATTTTATCGACAATACTATTGCAGGCTATCGTCTGTACTATATTACTCATAAAGATTCCTCAAAAGAAAATCGAATTAGCGACTTTTTGGTTTATTACCTGAATGCTTGCCTTCGTGACGATGAATTTGGAGGATACCCACCATTTGATTTCGGAAAAAATCCTTCCCAGGAATTATCAGCAAAAGAAACCGACATAGGCGTTGTAGTATTGGATAAAAATACTAAACAACAAACGATAATTGAGTTTGAAGCTAAACGGTTTTCTGACTCTTCTAAAAACTACCAATATGTTGCGGGGAATGACAGAGGTGGGATAGAACGATTTAAGAAAGAAGAACACGGCAGCCACCTTACAATTTGCGGTATGTTTGGTTACATACAAAGTAATACCATCAAACACTGGACTGATAAAATCAACCATTGGATAGAAGACAAGGCAATTTTTGATTCGCCGATTGATTGGAAAAGCATTGATGAAAAATTAGTCAAGGAAGTAGAGTTTGACAATGTTGAGAAATGGGTTTCAATACATTCAAGAATAACAAAGCCCAGATTAAAACTGATTCATTACTTTATTCTGCTAAATTAATTTCTCCCTTCTTCCGTCTGTGTTGGCTTTTCACCAACACAAATTCGCTCCGTTCCACCAAACCACAGGTTGAAAAACCCCAGCCCGGTTTACAGTAGCACAAAAGCCCAATCAAGGAACCCCCGCTGCCAATGTGCAGTTTCATTGGCGGCTGCCTTTTTTTGTTACTTTTTTGGGCAAGCAAAAAAGTAAATAAAACGTGGACAACAAAACATTGAATAAAACAGTGGGTCTACCACCTTCATCACCGGAAGTCCATTTCGCAAGACCGGAAGTCCATTTTCCCGCCTGTGTTGGTGTTCTTCACCAACACAAATTCGCTCCGTTCCACCAAACCACAGGTTGAAAAACCACTGTCCAGTTTACAGTAGCACAAAAGCCCAATCAAGGAACCCCCGCCGCCAATGTGCAGTTTCATTGGCGGCTGCCTTTTTTTCTTGAGTTTGACACGTTTTTAAGTTAAGTTATTGATTATCAGTCATTGTCATTTTTGATTTTCCCCCTACAAATTGTAGGGCAGGTGATTTG
>JAYTGA010000153.1:0-2953 GCA_043733905.1 Segetibacter sp. | reverse complement strand
GATAACACGGATAGAAGGGATTAACAGGATTTTTTTATGAAAAAAATGGATTTTTTGCTTCGCAAAGGATTTTATTAGGTATTCGTGCAACAACGCCATTTAATACCAGGAATATGAATGCAAAAAAAGGAGTAGCTGTTGTGATTATTTCCCTGTTTTCTACAATTGGTTATGGGCAACAAACTGATTCGCTGATTAATAAACTAGATAGTTTAAAAAAACAAACCGACACCACAGGACAGAAAAATCTTGTTGAACCTCAGTTTTACAACGAACGTACGAAGATGACACCCAAAGTTTTTGGCATTCTGCTGCTGGACGATTTTAAACAACAGGCCTTCAGTCCTTTTCACCTGAAAGGCAAAGGCTGGATTCAGGGAGCGGCATTTGGCGCAGCCATTTTCGGAATGACTTATCTTGACAAACCCATACAAAAGTGGGCGGTTGGCTTGCGAAAAAGAAACCCCGAATTGGAAGATTACAGCAAAGTGATTACCAATATTGGTGGCGTCTATGAAGTCGGGTCTTTTGTAGGGATAGCCGCTTATGGATATATTTTCAAGAATAATAAGCTAAAAGCCACAACAGCTTTAGCCACGCAGGCTTACATTACTTCCACTTTCTGGAGTACATTGTTCAAGGCCTTGTCTGGCAGAACTCGTCCTGCTGATCTTGACCCTAATTCACCGCTGAATGAAACCCGCTTTCACGGGCCATTTTATAAATTGCCCAATGGCGAAAATAGTTCTTACCCCAGCGGTCATGCTACGCTTGCTTTTGCCGCAGCAACGGTTTATGCCAAGGAGTATAAATACATTCCCGCAGTTCCTATTATTTCATATTCGCTGGCATCGCTCATCAGCCTGAGCCGCATTACCGAAAACCGCCATTGGACAACGGATATACTCACAGGGGCAGCATTGGGCTACCTCTGTGGCACACAGGTTGTCAACAATTATCACCGCTTTGCACGGCTGCAAAGGCAAAAGAATTCAAAGAAAAATGCACCCCACGTTTCGCTGAATGCGACTTATTTGGATGGCAGAATTATGCCGCAATTATTAGTGAACTTTTAGGAGAATATGAGTTATAAACTATGAGCTGTTAACCATGTGTGATTTGGCGATGTTGCGATGTTAAATGAAAATTTTACCATGAAACTTAGCATCAAAATCGGGTAGGAAGTGATAAATTTGTTAACAATATGAAAGCAAAATACATTAATCCTTTTACCGATTTTGGCTTTAAGAAAATTTTTGGCGAAGAAGCCAGCAAGCCTCTTTTAATAGACTTTTTGAATTCACTTTTACCTCAACAAAACAAAATTGCCGACCTTTCTTTTAAGAACACAGAACAATTGGGACAAACAGATTTAGATAGAAAAGCTGTTTACGCCATCTATTGCCAGAATGAAAATGGAGAGAGATTTATTGTGGAGTTGCAAAAAGCAAAGCAGAATTATTTCAAAGAAAGAACGATTTATTATTCAACATTTCCGATTAAAGAACAAGCTGAAAAAGGAGAATGGAATTATGATTTGAAGGCTGTTTACTGTGTAGGAATTTTGGACTTTACTTTTGATGACTATGATACTGAATCGGAAAAGCACGAAGTCGTTCATACGATTAAGTTGAAAAATCAGCATGGCAAAACTTTCTACGACAAGCTAACTTACATTTATCTTGAAATGCCCAATTTCAACAAACCGGAGAATGATTTGGAAACCCGTTTGGATAAATGGATGTATTTCATTAAGCATTTAGAAGATTTTCAAAGCATTCCAACAATTTTTAGCGATGAAGTATTTGCTAAAGCTTTTGAAACAGCAGAGCTTGCTAAACTGGGACAAGCTAATTTAGATATGTACGAAATGAATTTAAAAATTTATCGTGATTATAAGAATACAATTGATACTGCAATTGATGAAGGAAAAACATTGAGGAATTCAGAAATAGGGAAAGTTTTAAAAAAACGTGGCGTTTCAATTGATATATCATGGAAGCCACAGGATTATCTGAAGATGAAATTAACAACTATAGCTAAGAAAACATCCCGGCTAAAAACCCCTTTTACTTCACATACCTTTCTACCGGCAGACGGTTGGTGATGCTTCTTGCCAGTGTCATTTCATCGGCATATTCCAGTTCGCCGCCAAAGGCGATGCCACGGGCTATTGTGGTGATTCTACAAGCTGTTTGTTGAATTTTTTTGCGGATGTAATAAATGGTTGTATCGCCCTGTATGTTGGGGTTGAGTGCAAAAATAAGTTCTTCCACCGCTTCTTTTTCTATTCGCAATACCAATTGGTCAATGGTCAGTTGATCTGGCCCAATACCATCCAGCGGGGAGATGACACCACCGAGTACATGATAGGTTCCATTGTATTGCTGTGTGCTTTCAATCGCTATCACATCGCGAATATTTTCCACCACGCAAATCATGGTTTGGTTGCGGCTGCTGTTGGCGCAAATGGAACAAATGTGCGCATCGCTGATGTTGTTGCAACGCTGGCAGAACTGAATGTCTTGTCGCATACGGGCTATTGTGTCGCCAAAATGTACGACATCCTCCACATTCTGCTTTAGCAGATGCAGCACAAGGCGCAAGGCGGTTTTCTTGCCAATGCCCGGCAGTTTCGAAAATTCGTTCACCGCATTTTCCAATAAAGAAGAAGGAAGTTGCATGGCTGCAAAAATAAGAAGAGGAAGTGGAAGATGAATGATAAAGAAATGAGGAGAACCCAGATCAGCTGATTCGTTCATTTCAAAAATTGAAATCGAAAGTAAGATAAGGGTTATACAACCGTATTCTTCAATCTCAATTATTGGAGATGGGGTTAGACAATTGTATTCTTCAATGTCCAGTATTGGAGATGGGGTTAGACAATTGTATTCTTCAATCTCCAGTATTGGAGATGGGGTTAGACAATTGTATTCTTCAATCTCCAGTATTG
>JAYTGA010000152.1:0-6894 GCA_043733905.1 Segetibacter sp. | reverse complement strand
GTGCCAGTGGCTTCTACTTTAAACCATGTTTTTGTCTCCAGCGGAATGTTTTTAAAGGTATATTTTTTTGCATTGCTACTACGCCGCATCCATGTTGGGGCTACAGGGCCCGCCGGGTCTTGCTGCGTATAAAAATAATTGGCCGATACAAAACCATCTACTTTGCCCACAATGCCTACCTGCGCTTCATCTTTTGTCTTGCCATTCTTTACTTCAATGTTCACAGTGTCCGACATTTGTTTGTCACCTTTTTTAGCACGTTGCTTTTTAGGAGGGTAGCCGGTTGTGGCCAGCTTGGCCTTGTTGCCCCGTGCCTCCACTGCAAGTTGCAGCCCGGTCACTTCGTACTGAATTTTTAATTCCTCCATGGCTGTGTTTTTTTCAGCAATCGCCTGTTTGCTGCCTCCCTGGCTGGCTGCCAGTTTTTTGCCATACACTTCGGTGGCACCTTGGAGCAACTTTACCTCTTCCTGGCTTTTAGGAAATAAGGCATTGCCAAGCGACGATTCTACAACTGTGTTACTGTTTTTAAGAAGATCTGCTTCGTTAAAACCGTCTGCGTTTACTTTAATCTGAACAATTGTCATAATCTTTAATTTAGTTTGTAAAAATTTAAAAAATAAAACCTACCCTATTAAAACGATGGAAGGCTGAAAAATATTTTACAAAAAGAAAATTATTTTTAAAAAAGCTCAATAAACCCTGTTGAAACACTAAAGTCATATATAATAATGAGGCAATAAAATCTTATTTATTATAATTTTTTTAAAAATTTTATTTCTTTTATAAATGCAATAGTATAAAACCTGCGATTGGTTCCGCGTTGGTAACAGAGACCCGTTTCTTATATCAGATAGGGCCAAATGAAATACAGCATGGCTATTTTGAATTAGAGAAAGCCTATCCGATATGACCCTAAGGCTGTATTGTAATACAGGAAGGGCCTCCTTAAACATAAGATGGTTGCGCTGAAATACGGGAAGGCTAAACTAAATGACAGGTCGGTTTTACTGAAATAGAGGTTGGGTCTCCTGAACTACAGGTCAGGTCTCCTGAATGACAGGAGAGGTCTGTAAAATGACAGCCGACCTGTCCAAAATGACAGGCCGGCTCTACTGAATGATTGGGTAGCTTTCCTAAATGACAAGTCTGCTAAAATGAATGATGGGGTTTTTTTCTTTTGGTTTCGCCTTTGCAGATGTTCGTCACCTGTTAATACAACATATCGTGGATGCTGTTAGTGAAAAACCAACAGCGGCACAAATTGCGGCTTCATACCTATTCTAAATAAACAAGCCGGATAACACTGTGGTTATGCGGCTTGTAAAATAAGAATGTCCTAATTTATTTTGCTACAATAAATGTTTGTGTAGTTATTTTTCCTTCGTTTGATACGACGACTATATAGGCTCCATTGGCCAGTTGATTAGTTTCCATGGTGAAACGGTTTACTCGTCCTGCATTGGTGCTAAAAGTTTTATTGACCATTTCCCTTCCATTCACATCTGCAATCTTTACGCTTACATTTGTTTTGTTAGCAGTAAAGTATTCCAAAACAAAGCTTGACCCGCTAACCGGGTTGGGCATCAGTTTTAGGCCAACATTGTTGTTTGGTAGTGCGGCCTTACTTGTCTCCAAAGTTGAGCGGGCAGAATTGGCAGTTTCTGTTTCTACAATTATTTTTCCTTTATTAGCTCCCCTGCAAGTAGTACACATCGAAATTGTCTTGACCACTGTATCATTTTTGGTAATACCACAATTGGTTGTCTGTGAAAGAATGTGACGGAAGCGATAACTGTGGTTTTGTACAAAGACTCCAACTCCAGTGTTGTTTTCACTCACAGTCAGGCTGCCGAGCCATCCACCAAACTGTGTAGATGCTGCTGTTCCCCATATCCCATTAGCCAGGCTAGAAAAAAGCATGTAATCAAATCCGAAAATCACTTCGCTTACTGTCCACCTGGAATTGTCAGTAGTCGCAAAACCGGAAGCTGTGACCTGGAAGGTAGTCGTGTTGCCAGATGGAATGGTGCCACTAAGCGTAAAGTCTGCACTTGGCAATTGAACAAAGGGATTGCACTGATCGCAGGCTGTGGTAGGATCTGTTTTGGTACAATTGATAGGGTAATAGATGACTGTGTCTTTGAGAGTAATTGGAATATCAGTCAGCTGATCAGCTACACTAAATTTATAATCTTTGACGGTAACATCCTGCACCACTGAACAGGTGGTATCTAATGCACCATCAAGCAGGGGTATTCTTACCAATACGCCTGTATGATTAAGAGAACCCGGAGCAGCGGCTCTGAACCCTACTGCAAAAATAGATTTGCCGTCTATGACAAATGATGAGTTGTGATTCCCGTTATTGATCAGCACGTCTTTTATTTTTCTACTCCACACAGGGATGCCATTTTTTGTAGTGCGCAGCAGCATCATTTCTCCTACAACTCCAAGGTTTATGCGTGTTACATTGTCCCACCAATTTCCCTCAACCACATAGCCATTTGGGTCTGAAGCTACTTTATTAAACCACTTGGCCGGCTGCTTGGCAGGCACAGGGGTTATTAAATATTCCTTTTGCCATCCGGGCATTAGCAATGCAGCATCGCATTTGGAAAAGCCCACATTTTTTCCATATTTCAAACTGCTTGTCACATCCCCGGTCCAACAATTGAGCAAGCTATCACCATCGTTAATCAGGCTGGAACTATACAACCTGCCAGGACTTGTGAGGTCTTGTATGTAACTTCTGCCTTTTAAGAAAGTCAGGGTATTGTTGTGAATGTTAATTTGGGGTCTAAACGTGCTCAATGAATTGGTACTAAAAACACCGGTTGCAATTACTTTGGGTATTACATTGGTTGACTTAGGCGAAAAAACGAGTGCATCATAATTGTCTATGTACCCAGCATTGTCCGTTATTTTATTGACAATGTTTCCAGTTGTTCTGTCCACCCGCAACAAGAGTGCATCACCCGAATTTCCTACGCTTGTGTTGGCAATAACACCAGAAATGTAATAGGTATTACTGTATTTATGGTCTTTGATATCGGTAAACGCTGTAGACTTTCGTGTACTCGTCACATTCAAATTGTAATCCCTGTGCAGCAAAACGCTCAATGCAGGGCTCACTTTTAAAAGAAACGCGGTATAGCCCAGGCCGTTGTAGGTAGATCCTACAATAACAATATTGCCATCTTCATCCACAATCATGCTTCGCAAGACAGTGGTGGCATTTCTTACCCCAATCAACTTTTCCTGCAATATGGCTCCCATGGCATTTACCTCACTCAGATAAATTGACGTGTCCTGTGTACCGGCAATGTAATATTGACCTACCGTATTGGATTTGACTATACACCCAAACATTAGGTTGCCCGCATCTCCATTACAAGAAGGGAGAGAGTTATATGTTTTTACATATTGCTGCCCGCTGGATAAAAGAGGCATGACTAAAATAGCAATTGCCAATAAAACAAAACTGTAAACAAACCTCCCTTTTCGCAAAACTTGTACATTGATTTGTGCTAGTTTGAAATTTCCTTTCATAATAGATGATTTAATGGTTGTGCCTACTCTATTCAGTTTTCGGCTTCTCTGTTTTCCTAAGTTTTTTAAGGCTTAGAAATCAAAAGTAGTTTCGCATTTTTCCTTTTCAAGGTACTTTGTGCAACATCATAGTACAGTTGTGTGTATGTATCTATTGAGCGAGGGAATGGTAAGAGAAGGTCGCGGAAATGATTGATTTATACATATCTATGATAAAACTGAAAGAGAACTTTTATCGCTTTTGTGCAAGCAGCCATCCTTCATAAAGTTCTGCAGGAATAAAAATACTTATGCGGTTGCCGGGGTTATTATTATCTTCAAAAGCGGGCAACATACTGATAGTAACAGGTTGTTTTACAAAATAGCTTAGGGCCGCAATTCTTTTTTGTATTAACTCCATGCCCCGGCTTTTGTGCACTTCATTTTGTTTTAATGCACGGCTCCTTACCATGCCTATACCGTTGTCAGTAACAGTAATGAGCAAGTTCTTCTCTACTTCTTGTATGTGTATCTCTAGTTCCCCTTTTATTGCTGATGGCATTATGCCATGCAGCAAGGCATTTTCTAGTAGCGGTTGCAGCATCATGGTGGGTATCATCCAATTATCTAAGTCAATCGTTTCATCAAGATTAATTGTATAAGCAAAACGATTTGTAAATCGCATTTCCTCCAGATGCAAATATATTTTGATGTTGGCAAGTTCTTGTTCAAGAGGTATGAAAGATTGCTGTGCAGCTTCAAAATTCTTTCTTATGAGAGATGCAAAATCGGTGAGGTAGCGATTGGCGTTTTGCCTGTCCTGCACATTTATGTAATGCTGAATGCTGTTGAGTGCATTGAACATAAAATGTGGGTTCATTAATGAGGTAAAAGCTTGCTGCTCAAGCGAAGCGGTTTGCACTGTGGCTATTTCTTTTGCCAGCTTTATTTCTTTTCTTTTTTTGTACTGATGCATTATAAGGTAACCGATCACCGATTGCATTCCTAGTGTTATCACTACCCAAAACCATACTGCTTTCCAAAAGGGAGTAGCTATGTTGATGTATATCGTCAACATTTTAGTGCTGATATTTCCATTTATATCAACTGCTCTAACCTGTACAATGTGACGGCCATAATTGAGTTGAAGGTTCAGCGTATTTTCACTTAAATCTTTCCAGTTCATATTTTTTTCGAGTGTGTATTGCAGGGTCTTGAAGTGTCCGTTTAATTCAATACCTGCAAACCGGAGAAGTACGTTTTGCTGGTCATACCTTAAATCATAATAATCAGTAGCAACAGTGTCCCGTTGATTGATGGCGGCATAAATTAATCGCACCGATATAGAATAAACTGGTATAGAGATGTTAGAAGGAATTACAGAAATTCCATTTGCGGTAGCTGCATAAACAGTATCGTTGTTGTACAACATTGCGTTGACCACATTACTCGCCAATCCATCTGTAACCGATATGTGTTGAAGTTTATAAGTAAGGCTATTGTTGTGAAACTGATAATTTACAATACTGATGCCTGCCGAAGATCCTAGCCAAATATGCCCTTTCCCTGCGGAGGTTATGCTTCGGGCTGTATAGTTCATTTCTTCGCTTTCCCTTATTTGAAGAACCAGTTTATCGTCCTTTATTGCCAGTAGTCCATTGTCCGGGGTAGCCATCCAAACAAGCCCATCAGGCGTGGTACAAAGTGCTACAACTCTATTGGCAAATAATACATTCGTTTGACTAAGTGCCGTGTTAGTGGCATGAATCATGTCGTAATTATATAAGCCATCTGTTGAACCGTAGTAAACAACACTGTCATTTAATTTGGCCAAAGCTGTTATTCTCTTTCCCGTTATAAACAACAATTCCGCTACTTCGGTGCGGCTGTTTAATTTAAATAAATAGCCAAGGGTACCAATAATTATTATGCTGTCATTGAAATTAATGGCGGTTTTGGCAGTAACGATGTGGGCCACCGAATGTGAGATGACACGTCTATTATAATCACAGTAAACACCGTCTTCTGAAAAGGTAAAAACTTTATTTTGCGATTGTATTATCTTTCGCTGCTTAGCTATGGAATTCACTCTTCCTTGAATGGAACGAATGGAAGATAATTGACCGTGGCTCTCGAAAATCTCTCCGTGATAATTACCTGCCAATATTCCTCCATCAGTCTTACGGGCAATGCTTAAAAAATTGTTGTGGTCAAATTTTTCAGGCATTTTCAGGTTGATGATACTATTATTTTTTTTGTATAACAGCAAACCTCTGTCAATGGTGCTTACCCATACATTTCCCTTACTATCGTTGTACAAATTATTGGTAGCGTAGTTGCCTTTGTTGACAAATAACAGTTGCAAAGTATTTTTATCTAACACATAAGTATTGCCTGAATTGCAATACAGGTTAAGGCAAGAACTAGTGAAATTGAAATTGGTAAATTGTTTGGGAAAAGAAATAGAATCTACCTTAAAACGAAGAGGTGAAAAAGTGAAAGCAGAATAAATATAGAATTTATTTTTTTTATAATTAAATAGGTAAAATTTGCCATCATCAATGGCAGGTTTATGATAATCTGAAGCTATTGTATTGGTAAGAACGCTGTCTAAATACCTGCCCATTTTGGTATGATAAATTTCAGCTGAATTGATTTTATTCGCAGGAGTAGAGAGGGGCAAAGAGTAGCCAAATGTAAGTTTGCTGCCATCACTGTTTTCTTTAATCAAAAAGTTTGCATTTCTTGGTTTATTGGTTAATTCAAGTATCTTTTTATCTTTAAAAACATAAGAACCCTGCTCAGTATTATACATAACGCCTCCATCGGGCAACACATATAAACTCATTACTCCTGTACCAGTAACTCTTGCCAAGGTTGTGTCTTCGGTCGAGTTAATAAACCGGTTTTGTATTTCATCAAAATAGGCGGGGCTTCGTTTGAAACAGTTCACCCAAAGCCGGCCATTCTTTTCTTTCACTACAGACAAAACTTCATTATCAGGCAAGCCCTGCCTTGTCGTAAACACCTGAAAATATTTGCCATCGAACCTGGCAATGCCTGCATCGGTAGCTATCCATAAAAAGCCGTGGTTATCTTCAATAGAGCCGTAAACTAAATTGCTAGGCAAACCATCTTTTACCGTAAATGAACTATAGCTTGTTGGCTGTGTGCTGCAAGGTTGGAGAAAGAAAAAGAGGAGAAAAAATGAAATGATAACACGCACTAAGAAAAATTAAGAGTTTAAGGTAAGTAAGAAATGGGTTATTTACCAAACATTAAACTAGATGTTTTCATTTTTTCAATGAATAGATCAAGTTGCCGACGGCTAATACTCCATTCATTTCCATCCGTCATTTTCAC
>JAYTGA010000151.1:0-8435 GCA_043733905.1 Segetibacter sp. | reverse complement strand
GGCATTCATGTCAAGCAGTTCGGCACGGACAAAGGTGATGAACTGTTTTGTTTTGTGTTTTTTATACAACCAGTCAAAGCCCAGTTCAGCATAAGTGCCATACATGCCCGATGCAATATTTTTGGCGTAAGCCGTATTCACTTTATCTGCATCGGGATAGGAGATATAAGTGCCAAGCACCTTTGCAGAAAAACCTTTGAATGTATATTGCATGTTGGCTTCGCCGAGGTAAATTGGTGTGCCAAATGCGCCGCTGTTGAGGCCAAGACTGTCTGCACTCAGCCGCCGCAGCCCCACTGTGCCGCTCATGTAGCCCGACACCTGAAAGCGAAAATTGCCGATGCTGTATTGCACAGCCGCCGTCAGTGCAAGGTTGTTGGCCGAGGCATTGTTGCCCTCAGCCCGACCAGACCTGATGCCATCGCCATGTTCAAGTCCGGCACTGTTGAGGCCGTTCAAAATAGCCACGCTATAGTTAAGCGGCAAGCGATTGGCCGCGCCGTAAAATCCCACCCCCAATTCACGCCAGGTGGCCGGAATAATCAACTGCTCCACCATTGGCCGCTCCACTCCGTTGAAATTGACGGGCAGATGGTTCTCATTTAAAATCCCGATTCGAGGTGTGAACAAACCCGCAATGATATATTGTCGCGGACTGAGGTTAAACTTCAAAAAAGCCTGCTCCATGCTGATTTCGCCTTTGCCTTCGCCACCAGTCACTACGGCATTTTCTATTTCCAGTTCAGAAAAAAAACTGATACGGTTGCTGAACTGGTGACCCACAAACAGCACCACCCGCTCAAGGTTGGTAATGGATTGTTCCTGGTTAAAATCACGTTGATAAAATGCGCTGCCATAGCCGGAAATCACAGTTTTGTTTTTGGCAATGCCACCGTTGAGAGAATCCTCATTGGTCAGTATCAACTGTTGCGCTCCTGTGCGGTATTGGGCAAATGAATGAGCCGCTGCGAATAAAAAAAAGAAAGCTGAACATAGAATTTTCCTCATGCTGATGTATATAAATGCGTGCAAAAGTATCAGCCTGCAACTGGGTTGTGTTACGGAATTGGGAAAACCGGTTTACGGGATGGGGAAAGAAATGGGGAACATTGAAACGGGGGGAATGAACGAACTTTAAACGTTAAATGTATCAAGTGATTTTAGGAGAGGGTAGTTCTGGCAGCTTTTCGGGAACATCCAAAACGCTCCCCACCCATTGGGCAGGCTTTCGGGAATTTTCTGCCAAACCTATAAGGTTTTAAAAACCTTATAGGTTTTTGAAGTAGGTTTTGGAAGGAATTTAGTCTAGCCCCAGGTACTTGTTTACAATGTCCACAATATTGGGATAAGTATTGTCAAGATATTCTTTCAAACCATCCGTCGCAACCCATTTCAGTTCCGTAATACCTTCTTCTGTTTGCGGAATCAATGGCTGGTTGCCTTTAACACTCATATTATACCAATGCGCTTCTTTTTTGAGGTTTTTGCCATTTTCTGTATAGTAATGAATGGTAGTTCCGATCAAATTGCCAAGGGAAATGTTTCGCAAGCCTGTTTCCTCTTCAATTTCTCTGACGGCGCATTGCTCCAGAGTTTCTCCATCGTCCAGTTTACCTTTTGGCAAATCCCATTTGCCCCGGCGATACATCAACAATATTGCACCGTCTTCATTAGAAACAATGCCACCCGCAGCAATTATTTTTTCGGCCATATTTTTCTTTTTACAAAGAAAAGCAAAAACTGTTGCAACCTGTTTTTTGTGTAAAATCAATTACTTTCACTGCTATCTTCGTGGCATGATGAACAGAAACGGAATGGCGGAAAAACTGCTGCAAACAGGTGCCGTAAAGCTGCGACCGAATGAACCTTTTACCTGGGCCAGCGGCTGGAAAAGTCCTATCTATTGCGACAACCGAAAGCTTTTGTCTTTTCCCTACATCAGAGATTTTGTAAAAAGTGAATTGTGCAACCTGGTGTTTACCCAATATCCCGATGCAGAACTAATTGCCGGTGTTGCAACGGCAGGCATTGCATGGGGCGCACTGGTAGCCGATCAATTGAAGCTGCCTTTTGTCTATGTGCGGCCCAAGCCAAAAGAACACGGTATGGGCAACCAGATAGAGGGCGGGTATGCCACAGGGCAGAAAACAGTCGTGGTGGAAGACCTCATTTCCACAGGTAAAAGCAGCCTTCAGGTAGTAGAAGTGCTTCGCAATGCTGGGTTGGAAATAGAAGGAATGGCCGCTCTTTTTACTTATCAGTTTGACGAGGCTGAAAAAAACTTTGCGGAAACAAATGTGAAATATGATGCACTCACCGATTATGGCACATTAATTAGTATAGGAATGGAAAAAGGCATCATAAAACCAGCCGATGAAGCGTTGTTGTTGCAATGGCGGCAAGACCCGTCCAACTGGAAGTCTGAAGGCTGATGATGTTGACATTTTATTTTCGTAAATTGAGTAAAAATTAACCCCCGAATCATGAAAAAAATTCTCTTCTTAGTGCTAATGTTCATGGCCATGAAACTGACCGCACATACACAAAACCGAAAGCCTGAATGGGCGACCATTAAAACCCCCAATCTTCGCTGCTGGATCTGCAAGAAACGTCTTGAAGACTACATGGCAAGGGAAATTGGACAAACAGAAAGCGGCATTATGAAAATGCAAGTTAACTTGTTGAGCGGTGTGACCCGTGTACAGTACTGGCCTGACCGCGTAAACGTTGGCTATATACAAACAGCATTTGCAAATGCCGGATATGATGCAGATAGTGTAAGGGCAGAAGAATCATCCTATAAATTATTGCCACCAGCCTGCAAAAGAGTAGAGGATGGCGGTGGCCCGAAAAAAGGGAAACCCTGCCACCTGCAACCAGAAGAATAAAGAATAATTACAAACCCGGTATTGCCGGGTTTTTTATTGATTTGGACTTATAAAAAAGAGTTTTGCTCCTACTAATAAAACGTAATGCCATTAGGTGCCTCATGAATTTTTATACGTGTTTCGAGAGTGAATGTTTCGCCCCTATAGAGGTAAGTGTTTACAGGAAAGAGGACATTATAATGCACCTTACAGGTTGTTTACACCAAATCCACATTATTATCAAAAAGCTATTTCAATTTAATCTTGAAAAACCTGCTTTTCAACGGCAGATAAGTCTTTGCAAAGTATCTTATTCCGCAGATTTGATTATTTTCAATCTTTGATAATGCTCTTCTTTAGCTATAAACTTTTACCAAGCAAAACAGTTTATGAGCAAAGCCAGCCTATTAGCTAAAACTTAAACTTCCTAAACAATGAAAAAAGTAACCGGTATTGGTGGCATTTTCTTCAAGTGCAAAGACAAAGACAAAATGAACGACTGGTACAAGACACATTTAGGTCTTGAAACCACTCCCTATGGGACAAGTTTTGAATGGAGACAAGCTGATGATCCGGCCAAAAAAGGGACTACCCAATGGAGTCCATTTGCTGAAAGCACAAAATATTTTGAGCCTTCAACAAAAGATTTTATGATCAATTATAGAGTTGAAAATTTAGAAGCACTTGTAGAGCAACTCAAAAACGAAGGAGTAACCATAACTGATAAAATAGAAGCTTCTGACTATGGGAAGTTTGTCCATATTGTTGACATTGAAGGAAACAAAATTGAACTTTGGGAGCCAAATGAGGGTGAATAAAACTAATAAAGCAGACTCGTTCCATCATACACAACCAGTTAAAAATCAAAACAAACAACCATCATGCTTAAAAATGAAAAAATGAATGTCAAAAAATTCCAAACAAAAGGATGGGCAATTTGCTTTCTTATTTCTGTAAGCATCTGTTGCAGCAAAAAAGATACAACAACTGAAGTAACGGCAAATGAGACTGTACCCGCAGTTTATCAAAAAATTTATGGTGCTACCAGTCTAAAAAGCGACGGGACTTATCTTTACATAAAGACCAAAAATTTACCAGATCATAAGAGTGCCTATTACCCCACTACCAATGCGCTATATGAGGCTTATAGTGGTACCACGTTTGGCGGCTACACATTTTCTAAAAATCCAAATTCTATTGTTGAGCAATCAGTTACTTTTAAAATCCCGTTAAATCCTGCGGTAAATGCTTCACACTCTGCCACACCACTGGGACCAATTGGCGTTGCGCTGAATGGGGTTGCACTTTTCAATCAATATGCAGGCCCGAGTCAGCCACTTGCCGGGGAGATAGTGTCATTCGACAAATATTATGGTCATCCTCAGCAGTCAGGCATGTATCACTACCACGTTGAGCCTCTTTATTTAACCACAGTCAAATTTACCAAATCAGGCCTCATGGGCTTTCTGCTCGATGGCTTCCCCGTCTATGGTCCGCAGGAAGAAAACGGAACTGCAGTAGCATCAAGCGGTTTAGATGTTTACCACGGTCACACTCATGCTACCATTGATTATCCAAATGGCATTTACCATTATCATTTCACAGACGATGCACCCTATTTAAACGGCAATGGTTTTTATGGTACACCGGGAACTGTTTCTCAATAAATGCGCCCCTGTTATTATCTTCTAGTCGTTCTTTTGACTGCTGCCTGCAAACAAAAAAAACAGGAAGAACCATTTGTTTTAAAGTCCTCCAAAGATGTGTCCATGGTGAATGACGTAGCTTTTCATCATCAGTCATTATTTACCGGGTTTTTATTTGAACGGGATGGCTCCAACCAAGACACTATTTTACTGGAACAATACAAGGACGGGCTTTTGAATGGTGTTTGCAAAAAATGGTACCCCAACAGGCAATTAATGGAAAGCCGTGAATATAAATCCGGAAGAAAGAATGGTAAGCAAATATCTTATTGGGAAAATGGAAATAAACGGTTTGAGTTTATTGCCAGAAATGATGCTTACGAAGGCGAATTGAAAGAATGGTCGGTGACTGGAACTTTATTTCATCTGGCACACTTTGTCAATGGGCAGGAAGAAGGAACACAAAAAATGTGGTATGACAATGGTAAAATAAGAGCCAATTATGTCATTATTAAGGGTAAAAGATATGGCCTGTTAGGAACTAAAAATTGCAAAAATGTATCGGATAGCATCTTTGTTGTTAAGTAGCTTGCTTCTTTTTAGTTGTCGGGAAAAGGATAGCAGCACTGTTCAATTACCTTATTACAACGAGCCTGATTTTACCCCCGTTTTTATTAAAAACAAATCAGAGGTCAGTCAAAAAATAACACACACTATCGGCCATTTCTCATTTCTGAATCAAGACAGTGTTTTCATTAATGAAAAAAGGACAGACAATAAAATACACGTTGCCAATTTCATCTTTACTTCCTGCGGCAGCATCTGCCCTGCTATGACACACAATATGAAAATAGTGAGCGACAGTTTAGGCAATGACAATAACCTGGTCTTTTTATCATTTTCTGTAACCCCTTGGATAGACAAGCCTTACATACTGAAAAGGTATAAAGAGAGCAACAACATTCAAAACAATAGCTGGGAATTTCTTACGGGTGCAAAAGGAGATATTTACAAACTGGCACGGCAATCTTATTTTGCAGAAGAAGACCTTGGTTTTAGCAAAGACAGCTCAGAGTTTCTGCATACAGAACACTTCATTTTGGTTGACAGATCAAAACGGATTCGCGGTATTTACAACGGAACACTGACACTGGAAATGCATCAATTAATAGATGATATTCAGACTTTGAAAGCAGAACAATAATATTTGCTCTAACTGGCTTCATTAAAAGATTAAAGGAGTTTTCAGCACTTAATATTATCACCTGAAAAAACAAAAGCAGCACAAAAGAATGGTTCACTCTTTAAAGAATGAGAGACTTGAATCTGTACTTTTAAAAAGCGTTCCTAATCCCTCCCACAAACTTCCTCACCGCCTCTTCCGATGGGCCGTTTTCAGCAATAAACCTGATAAAAGCACTGCCGATAATGGCTCCACTGCTGTGCTGGCAGGCGTTTTCAAAACTTGTTCTATCATAGATGCCGAAGCCCGTTAATGTCGGGTTCTTCAACTTCATTTGCTCAATGAGTTCAAAATAGCTGGCTTGCAGGCCGAGTGTTTTATTGCCACCGGTAATGCTGTTGGAGGATACCATGTAAATAAACCCGTCCGAGTTTTCATCAATTTCACGGATGCGGTTTTCAGTTGTTTCGGGGGTAATCAGCATAATGTTGGACAGGTTGTTTTGGTGACAATATTCCTTCCATTCAGACTTGTAATAATTCAGTGGCATGTCGGGAATAATAATGCCATCTACCCCAACTTCATTGCATTTGCTGATGAATGCTGCTTCTCCATATTGCAACACCGGGTTTAGGTAGCCCATCAGGATGACGGGCATTTGAGTAAGGCTTCGCAATTGCTGTAATTGCTCAAAAAGCAGTTGTAGTGTCATGCCGTTTTCGATAGCCTGGTGACTGCTTTGCTGAATAACAGGGCCATCCGCCAGCGGGTCGGAGAAAGGAAAACCGATCTCTATCAGGTCTGTTCCAGCACGGTCAAGGTGCTGAATGATAGTGAGCGTATCGTTCAAAAAAGGATAACCTGCCGTAAAATAAACGGACAAGATCTTTTCCTTCTTCTCTTGAAATAACCTGTGAATTCGATTGTTCATAATGCAAAGTGTTGTTGGTACGTTTTCATATCCTTATCGCCCCTACCCGACAGATTTACCACCACAATGTCGTGTTTCTTAAACTCCATCTTGTTTAGGTAAGCAAGTGCATGTGCTGACTCCAGTGCAGGGATAATGCCGTCAATCTTTGCTAAATGAAAAGCTGCCTGTAAGGCTTCTTCATCTGTCACATTCACCACTTGCGCCTTGCCTGTGTCATGGAGATAAGCATGAACGGGCCCAATGCCGGGATAGTCCAACCCTGCGGAAATAGAGTGTGGCTCTACAATCTGTCCATCATCCGTCTGAATGAGATAAGTCTTGCTGCCATGGATAATTCCTTTGCGACCCAGTGCAATTGTAGCCGCAGTTCTGCCACTGTCAATACCCTCACCACCTGCTTCAACAGCGATCAGTTTCGTT
Organism: Segetibacter sp.; assembly: GCA_043733905.1. Classification (GTDB taxonomy): domain Bacteria; phylum Bacteroidota; class Bacteroidia; order Chitinophagales; family Chitinophagaceae; genus Segetibacter. Next base: position 1,385 of record JAYTGA010000151.1, on the reverse strand, counting down.
TTACCATTATCAATGAAATGATAGAAAGCACCAATCGCATTGCTGCCACCACCCAGGCAGGCTACCACATAATCGGGATCTTCATTCCCTGTCTTTTCCTTTAGCTGCCATTTTATTTCCTCACTTATCACAGATTGAAACATGGCAACCATATCCGGATAAGGATGCGGCCCAACCACTGATCCAATAATGTAGTGTGTACCTACAGGGTCGCTGATCCATTCGCGGATAGCTTCATTGGTAGCGTCTTTCAATGTTTTGCTACCACTCGTCGCTGGTATTACTTTGGCACCCAGCAACTTCATTCGTTCCACATTTGGCTTTTGTCTTTCTATATCTATTCCGCCCATAAAAATGGTGCAGTCCATCCCCATCAGCGCACAGGCGGTGGCGGTTGCTACTCCATGCTGACCAGCTCCAGTCTCAGCAATGATGCGCTTTTTATTCAGTCTTTTTGCTAACAATATCTGCCCGATAGCATTATTGATTTTGTGCGCACCGGTGTGGTTTAGGTCTTCACGTTTCAGGTAAATGTTTGCATTGAATTGTGCAGAAAGATTGCTGGAATAAAACAAAGGTGTTGGTCGCCCAACATAGTCTTTCAGCAAGGCCCTGAACTCTTCCTGAAAGTCTGCACTGAGGATCATCTCCTTGTACTCCCTTTGCAACTCATCTACATTTGGATAGAGCATTTCCGGCACGAAAGCACCACCAAATTCTCCATAAAATCCGCTCTTAGTTGGGCTAAATGTGTTCATACTTCCTGGTTGTATCTATGATTGATTTACATGCTTCCACCTGCTTCCGCCCAGGCTCTGATTCAAGTTTGCTGTTCACATCCACACCATACAACATGGGGTGCTGAAACCGCAGAGCCTGGTTAATGTTTTTCAACCCCAATCCCCCGCTTAAAAAGAAGGGGGTGTTAAGTTTATATTGTTCCAATAATGCCCAATTAAATGTCTGTCCGCTGCCACCGTAGCTGTCTGTTTTGGTGTCAAACAAAAAGTAATTGCACCATGGTTCATATGCTGATAATACAGCAAAATCAATCCTTTCATCCACTAAAACAGCTTTAATGACAACAATGTTTAGCTTTGATAGTAACTGGCAAAATGCTGGCGTTTCATTACCGTGCAATTGCACAGCATCCAAGTCATATTCTGCACACTTGGCAACAATATTTTCAAAAGATTCATTAACAAAAACACCCACTTTTTTTATTCCTTCGGGAATGTTTTCAACAATGCTTTTTTGAAAATCTTCACCCACATACCGTTTTGATTTGGGGTAAAAAATAAAGCCCATGAAGTCAGGTTTTAATGCTGCAATGTCGGCTATGTTTTCAGCGTATTTCATACCGCATATTTTGATCTTCATGACAC
>JAYTGA010000150.1:0-4271 GCA_043733905.1 Segetibacter sp. | reverse complement strand
TTCTTTATCCGCTGAATGAGAAGAGCCGTGTGAGGTGAGAGTCTCAAGCACGGTTCTGTGAGAGGCTTGGGCTGAAATGCCCTTGCCTACTCGACTGTTCAAAATTTCAAGGCAATAGCATCGTCGGCAGGTGCCCTACACCAGCAAATTTTAGCATAAAATAAACACTGTTGGTGAAAAACATCCTCGCTGTAGTAAGTGTTGCTGCGGGTTTAAATTTAAGTGTAGAGCAACTTAATTTTCCACATATAAGGCAGATCTGCGACAGGTAAATTAAAACATAAAGTGCAGTTTCATTCCCTGCTTAAATTTTCAACATCTATCCCAAAAGCGGGTCACTTTCCTTATTTCTAAAACAAAAAAGTAACATACCAGGCATAAAACAACCCCCAAATCCCAATGTCATTAACTTAACAAACTTTGCGAAAAGCAAAAATCACCGCATTTGCGGGACAAGCACGGAAAAAGCTGAATAAAGAACTTAAAAGTAAAAGTGAGTGACACAACCAAAGCTGAATAAAGGACAAATGTTCGTCCCCAAAAAGACTAAGTTGATGACATTGCCCCTTTATGGACAAATATGGCAAGCAGTTTTTGGGCAAAAAAAATGTGGCCATATTGCAGGATTTGAACAATGAATTTATTATCAAATTCAAGCCCCGAAAATATCCTTCGCTCTTTCTATATTCAGCAAAAAAACAATTGCTGATGTATGATGATGACGAAAAAAAAGTAACCGAATTTTTAAAATTAATGAAGAAATAAATTAGCCCAAATAACCAACCTGAAAATAATTTAAGTTTGCTCCTTTGTAAAGACCAATGAGCATTCTAACAGAAAAGGAAAAGAAAAATGCAGGCAGGAAAGCTGCCTTGTTGCTGTGTCCTGAGCATTTGGGGCAGAGGTGGGATGTGGTTAAATTGCTTTTTATAGAAAAATCAAAGGAAGGTATTCAACTCAAAAACGAAGAACTGTCTGCGGCGAAGCTCAAAAAGAATTTTGCAAGTTTACCTGACGATGCAAGGCGGCTTCTCAACCTGCTGACCACTGAAAGGGTGGATGAGGAGATGGAAGAAACAGAGATTTCCTACACCAAACTCCGCTCAGATATTTCCTTTGAAGATTATAGTAAAAAGGTGTCTGTCAAATATTTTTATGACGTTTTCTTTTCTCTAAAACCTTACTTCCCGCTCATAAAATTTTACAGCCAGTCGCTGAAAAGCAATGGAAATTATTTTACTGCCCCGGTGCGGTTCAGTATTTATAAACCAACGCTTTCGTTTACAGTGAAGAGATTGAAAGCTGGCTTGTATATTGAAACATTCGTGCAGGTCAATGAGCTTGTGACACCATTAGCTGACTATAAGCGACATCATTTTTTGCTGGAAAGCAATCATGAATTGTTTCTCCTGCTACACAGAGATTACAAGACATTGGAATGGCTCGCCGACCGGGAATACATTTCCCAAAATGAAAGCGATGTGAAGCAAACACTCGTCACATTGGAGAAGGACTACAAAGTGGACCGCAACAATGTGTTTCAGAAAAAGAACATTTCCACACCGCCTGTCAACCGCATTTTTCTCAGCGAACTCAACAATGCCTTCCTGATGCTGACACCGCAATGGCTCTACGACGGCATCACGGTGGACGGGCCTTACAAGCAATATTTTGACACCATTGCCGGAGGCGAAGAAATCTGCATTGAGCGCAACAAAGAAGCAGAGCAACATCTCATCAACACCATTGTGGCATTGCATCCCAACTTTGCCAACCAGCGAAATGGATATTATTACGTCTCATTTGCAGATGCGCAAAAAAAGCAATGGTTTCTGAAAGCATATCACAACCTTTTGCAGCAGGAAATAGAACTGACAGGCATGGACATGCTCAATCATTTTCGCTACAGCCCCGACCAAATAGAAACAACGCACAGTATCGAAAGCAACGAGGGCAACAAGCTGCTCATTAACATGGAAGTGAGCTTTGGCAAGGAAAAGTTGAACATGGGCGAACTACAAAAGATGGTGCTGGCAGGGCAAAAGGCCGTGCTGCTAAAAGATGGCAGCCTCGGCATATTGAACGATGAATGGATGCAGCAATATGGCACATTAATCCGGCATGGAAAAATGTCGAAAGAAGGAGTGGAGGTGTCAAAGTTCATGGCACTGAGCCTGAACCAAAGCAGCGAAGAAAGAGCCATTTTCACTTCTGTGGTCAAAGAACAGTGGTGGGCAAAATGGAGACAATGGCAAACGACAGACACGCCTGTCTATGCAGTACCCGCCACAGTAAAAGCTACGCTGCGGCCATATCAGCAAAAGGGTTTTGAATGGCTGACACTACTGGCTGAAATAGGGGCTGGTGGCTGCCTGGCAGATGACATGGGTCTGGGCAAAACATTGCAAACCATCACTTTTCTGACACGGTTCCAGGAAGAAAACCCAGGGTTGTTTCACCTGATTGTGGCGCCATCTTCGCTGCTGTATAACTGGCAAAATGAACTGCAAAAATTTGCACCTCACCTCAACACAATTGTGCATCACGGGACATCCCGAAATGCAGAGAGCCTTTTTGATGGCAATCATCATGTCATCATAACCAGCTATGGAACTTTGCGAAGCGATGCGGCTGTGTTGTTGGCTGCGCAATATGGCCTGGCCGTGATAGACGAAAGCCACAACATTAAAAATCCCGCAGCGCAAATAACCGCTGTGGTGCAGCAACTAAATGCCCAGGTAAGGGTGGCACTCAGCGGCACGCCGGTTGTCAACAATACGTTTGACCTTTACTCGCAACTTAGTTTTTCTGTGCCGGGCATGTTTGGCAGCCGCGAATTTTTTAAACGGGAGTATGCAGATGCCATAGACCGTTTTCAGGATGAAGACAAAATAAAAGCTTTGCAAAAGCTGACCGGGCCGTTCATTCTCCGCCGCACCAAGGAGCAGGTGGCGCCTGATTTGCCTGAGAAAACAGAAAGTATCTTATGGTGCAACATGAGCCGTGAGCAGCAAAACCTGTACAACGAAATCCAGGAGCAGGTGAAGAACAATGTCTTTACCGACATTAAAGCCAATGGTTTTTCCAAAAGCAAATTTGCTGTCATGCAGGGCATTATGAAGCTGCGCCAAATCTGCAATTCGCCTTTGTTATTACCCGAAGAAGAAAGAGAAAATGCCACCAAATCTGTTAAGACCGAAGTGCTGATGGCGGAACTGAGCAACATATTGAAAGGCCACAAGGCACTGGTGTTTTCGCAGTTTGCGACCATGCTGCACCTGCTGTCAGACGAGTGTACAAAACAGGGCATTGACCACTTTCATTTCGATGGGCAGACACCCATTGCCAAGCGGGCAGAAATGGTGAAAGAATTTCAGCAGGAGGACTGCAAGACCAACCTTTTTTTAATCAGCCTGAAAGCAGGAAACACTGGCCTCACACTCACCGCTGCCGAATATGTATTTCTCTTTGACCCTTACTGGAACAGGGCTACAGAGCAGCAGGCCATTGACCGGACACATAGAATAGGGCAGCAAAAATCTGTGTTTGCCTACAAAATCATTTGTAAAAATACCATTGAAGAAAAAATCATCCACCTGCAAAACCGGAAACAAAAAATAGCCGATGAACTGGTAGGGGAGGACGATGGTTTTATCAAATCGCTGACAGAAGAGGATCTGAAATTTTTGTTTAGTTAAATGATGACGCAATTCTTTTTTAAAGTATTTTCCTGTCAATTTTATCACACTCAATACTTCAACCATGATTTTTCAGTTCAACAATTACATCCCTGTCATTCATGAAACGGCATTTGTTCATCCGCAGGCGACAGTGACAGGTAATGTGATCATTGGCAAAAATGTTTACATCGGGCCGGGTGCCGCCATTCGTGGCGACTGGGGGCAAATCATTATTGAAGACAATTGCAATGTGCAGGAAAACTGCACCATTCACATGTTTCCGGGTGTGACGGTGTTGCTGAAAGAAATGGCGCACATAGGTCACGGTGCCATCATTCATGGAGCCACCATTGGCCGCAATGTGTTAGTGGGAATGAATGCCGTAGTCATGGACAATGTGGATCTGGGCGATGAAAGCATTGTGGGTGCATTGTGCTTCATCAAAGCCAATGAAAAGATACCACCCCGAAGTATTGTGGTTGGCAATCCCCACAAAATTGTAAAGGAAATGAGTGACGAAATGCTGAACTGGAAAACGGAAGGAACTCAAATCTATATGGGCTTGCCCAAAGACTGTTTTGAAGGACTGAG
>JAYTGA010000149.1:0-10179 GCA_043733905.1 Segetibacter sp. | reverse complement strand
CAAACAACCAGATCTGAACTGGGAAAACCCGCAGGTGCGCAAGGAAATATTTGCCATGATGAACCGCTGGTTCAAAAAAGGTGTGGACGGGTTCAGGATGGATGTGATTCCGTTCATAGCAAAGGATACGACTTTTCCTGTGATCACGCAGGACTACCTGAATGAACATTATAACGGCGCATGGGATCAGTATATGGCAAGTGGCCCGGGGCTGCATAGCTACCTGCAGGAAATGAATAAAGAAGTGTTGAGCAAATACGATGTCATGACACTGGCGGAAGGTGCGGGAACCACTAAAGCAACTGCTATGAAACTGGTGGATCCATCCCGGCACGAACTGGACATGAGTTACCATTTTGAAGGGGTAAGCCTTGGCTACCTGCCGGGTGAATTTAAACAAATGGATCCCAAAGGTTACAAGCTGACAGAGTTTAAGAAAATCTATTCCGGCTGGGACAGCGTGTTTGCCACCAAAGGATGGGGAACGATTTATCTTGGCAACCACGACCAGCCCCGTATGCTGACCCGCTGGGGAAATGACGACCCCAAATACCGTGAAGCATCCTCTAAACTGCTCTCTACATTTTTGCTGACCATGCGTGGCACACCTTACTATTACTTTGGCGATGAGCTGGGCATGAACAATATTAAGTTTGATAAAATAGAAGATTACAGGGACATTGAAACGATTGCTATGTATGGGCAAACCAAAAATCAGGGCGGCGATTTAAATCACTTTTTGAATGGACAAAAAATTGGAGCAAGAGATAATGGGCGCACACCATTTCAATGGAATGCCAATGCCAATGCGGGTTTTACCACAGGAACGCCCTGGCTGAAGGTGAACGACAACCACACCAAAATAAATGTGGAAGCAGAAAACAAAGACCCCAACAGCATCCTCAATTATTTCAGGAAGATGGTGAAGCTGCGCAAAGAACTGCCGGAACTGGTTTATGGAAAATATGTGCTGCTCGACAAAGACAACGATAAAATCTATGCCTACACCCGCACCTTGGGCGACAAAAAAGTTTTGGTGCTTCTTAATTTTTCGACAGGCACACCTGCCTTTTCTATACCCGTTATTAAAAACAAACCAATGCGTGTGTTGTCAAACAATGTGAGTACAATTCACCTGAAGAAGAATGTGGTGACCATGCAGCCGTGGCAGGCTTTGGTTATCCGGTTGAAATAATCAAAGGGTCGGAACTCCGGAGTCGAATATCAGCAGGAAGTACATTCAACTTCTAACGGAGTTGTAAATGACACGGGAAAAAACCTACTACAGATATTTGACTTCTAACAGAGTCATTTCCGAATGTTGTTCAATCTGGAATTTGTATTCTATACTAAATGCTAACAAAGATTGTGAACTGCTCCATGATGAACAAAAAGTACAAGAGTGCGACGCAACAATGTTTAATAGTCATCATGAAGCCTGGTTCAAAAAAAAATTATTGCAGACTTTTGTGCAGTGAAATATGAAAGGCTTATTCATACCGCAATGCAACAATGGGATCGAGCTTGGATGCTTTGATGGCGGGCCACAAACCGGCAGTAAGGCCGACGATGCTGCAGATGATGATGCCTGTAACAACCCAGCCCCAGGGTACAACAAAACCAGTTCCCAACACGACTGAAAACAGGTTGCCGACCAGGACACCGAGTATGATGCCGAAGATGGCACCCAGCAGGCTGATGATGATAGATTCGTATAAAAACTGGTTGCGTATGCTGCGGCGTGTGCCGCCAAGGGCTTTGATGAGTCCCACTTCTTTGGTTCTTTCGGTGACGGCTACCAGCATGATGTTCATGAGCCCGATAGCAGCACCAATGAGTGTTATGAGCCCGATGGCACCTGCAGAACCGGATATGCTGGAGAGTAAACCAATCATGGTTTCGGCGATGCTGTCGCTTTTATAAACAAAGAAATTGTCGTTGTCTTTAATTTCCAGTCGCCTGATGGAACGCAGTGTGGCTGTGGCTTCGCCAATGGCGGGTTCCATTTGTGTCACATCGTTTACCATGACGTTGAGGGTGAATGATGTGCCTGCCTCGGGCAGTCGGCGGACATTGTTGTAACTGCTGACTATGACTTTGTCCATCTGCATAAAAACACTTGTTCCCTTTGGCTTTAGCAAGCCAACGATACGGTAGGGCAGGTTGGCAACACGAATGATCTTGTCAACGCATGATGCAGGGTTTTTGGGAAATAATTTCTTGGCCACATCGCTGCCGATCAGGCAGACATTGCGGCCTGATTCCACATCGAGGCGGCTGAAGTTTCTTCCGTCCTGCAGGGTATAGCCGTTGATGTTGAGGAAATTTTCATCGCCACCGATCATGCGCAGGTTGGGGTTGGTTTCAATGTTTTCATACTTGACAATGACGGACTGCGGGCCGTTTATCTGCATCCCTACAATGGCAGGAAACTTATAATTTTCTTTAAACAGCAAAGCCTGGTTGTAGCTGATGACTTTGCCGATATTGGATGCTTTGTCCTTTGCCCCTTTTTTATTTTTTTCCACCTTGTCCCGGTTGCCACCACCCATAATGTTTCGTTCTTTGTAGCGGATAGAAAAAGCATTGGCACCCAGAACAGAAAAGCTTTCTTTCAGGCTTTGATTCATTGCTTCTATGGCAGTGATGATGCCGATCAAAGCCATAATGCCAAAGGCAATGATGGCTACAGTAATGCTGGTTCGCAACTTGTTGCTGGTAACAGTCCTGTAAGAAAGCCGTAAAATATCTAAACGCTTCATTTAGTAAAAATAGGAAAAAGGTTGGTTGAGAGTTGAGGGTTGAGGGTTTATTGTTTGTCGTTTGTCGTTATTTTGAAGTTCTTGCACCAAACAGCAAACTGCCTATGCGAACCATGTTGCTGCCATGTTCGATGGCTGTTTTGTAGTCGCCGCTCATGCCCATTGACAGAATGGTAAAGGGAATTTTATTGGCTGAAAACTGGCCGGTTTGCATCCTGTATTTCAGAAACATTTTTTGTAAATATTCCATTTCGCTGCTCACTCTTTTCATGTCATCGCTAAAACTGGCCATGCCCATGAGGCCGTCTGCATAAATGTGCGAAAGCAGCGCCGGAGTATTGATGAGCGCTTGAATAATTTCATCCAGTTCATGTTCGTCTAAACCAAATTTTGTCTCCTCCTGTGCAATGTGCATTTGGAGCAGGCAATGAATTTTCCGGTTGGCTTTGTGCGCTTCTTTATTGATTTCCTGTAGCAGGCTATAACTGTCAACACCCTGCACCAGGTGAATGAAGGAGGCGATGTATTTGACCTTATTGCGCTGCAAATGACCAATGAAATGCCAGCGGATATCTTTGGGCAATTTCTCTTGTTTATCTATCAGTTCCTGCACATAATTTTCACCAAAGTCACGCTGACCCAAGTCATACATTTTCTCAATGTCACTGATGGATTGCAACTTGCTGACAGCCACAAGTTGCACATCCTTTGCAGCAAGTTCCCCAATAATTTGTGTGTATTTTTCTTTGTTGACGGGCATTCTATAAAATGTTGGCTGTTGCAAAATTAAAAAGACCACTTACAAGTGTAAATGGTCTTTCCATATTTTTCTGAATCAATTATTGCAGTATCGCTCTGCCGATCACTATGCGCTGCACCTCGCTGGTGCCTTCGTATATCTGTGTAATTTTTGCGTCTCTCATTAGTCTTTCAACATGGTATTCTTTCACAAAACCATAGCCACCGTGTACCTGCACTGCTTCTATGGCAGTCCACATGGCTGTTTCGCTGCTAAATACTTTTGCCATGGAAGAACTGAGGCCATAATCTTTTTGCTGATCTTTTTCCCATGCGGCTTTCAGACAGAGCAATCTTGCACATTCTATTTTGGTGGCCATGTCGGCCAGCTTAAATTGTATGGCCTGGTGGTGCATAATTTCTTTGCCAAAAGCTTTTCTCTCTTTAGAATATTTCACTGCCAACTCATAGGCTCCACTGGCAATGCCCAATGCCTGCGATGCAATGCCTATGCGGCCACCGGCCAGGGTTTTCATAGCAAATTTAAAACCGAAGCCATCCTCCCCTATCCTGTTTTCTTTGGGCACTATCACATCGTTGAACATGATGGTGTGTGTGTCGCTGCCGCGAATGCCGAGTTTGTTTTCTTTAGCAGAAACGGTGACTCCCGGCCAATGTTTTTCGACAATTAAAGCATTGATGCCACGGCTGCCTTTTTCAGGATTGGTTTGCGCCATGACCAGGTAAACAGAACCGGATGAACCGTTGGTGATCCAGTTTTTGGTTCCGTTCAGCAGGTAGTGGTCGCCTTTGTCTTCGGCGGTGGTTTGCTGGCTTGTGGCATCGCTGCCGGCTTCGGGTTCGCTCAGCAAAAACGCCCCGGTGTATATCTCATCGTTCTTAAGCCCCTGGGCAAGCGGGGTCAGGTATTTTTGCTTTTGATCTTCATTTCCAAACGCTTCCAGGCCCCAGCAGACCAGGCTGTTGTTGACACTCATGCACACACTCACACTTGCATCTATCTTACTGATTTCTTCCATTGCCAGCACATAGCTGATGGTGTCCATGCCACTGCCGCCATAGTCGGGGCTCACCATCATGCCGAGGAAACCAAGTTCGGCCAGTTTTTTTATTTGTTCTTTGGGAAAACGTTGGTGTTCATCGCGGTCTATGACACCGGGCAGGCACTCGTTTACAGCAAAATCACGTGCTGCTTTTTGTATCATTAAGTGTTCTTCGGACAGTTGAAAATTCATAATGGCAATACTATTTGTGGCAAATGTAAAGAAAGTTGTTAGTTGTTAATTGTTTGACAGTAGCCAGTTGTTAGTTGTTAGTGGCTTTGTTGCATGAATCAAATTTGGAGGTTTAACTACAATGTCATTAACTTAACGAACTTTGAAAGGAACAAAGCGTGGAAAAAGCTGAATAGCATTACCCAAAAGATGCAGTGAGTGACACAACCGGAGCTGAATAAAGTACAAATGTTCGTACCCCCCAAAAGACTAAGTTAATGACATTGGGTTTAACTAACCTATCCTTTATATACTCAAGCTACTTTGACACTTATTGGTTTAGTTGTCTTTAATGTTATGTTTAATATTTTGCAACCAATTCTCACTTCGGTTAGTTGATTTTCGTTTATTGTTGAAGATAATTTATCTCCAACAATAGTTTTATATCTGAACATTGTTGTTTCAGATTTGCTTCGCTGGTGATAGTTATTTTCTTTTTCCCATGCTGTCCGCCCTATCCTTTTTATATCCTCCACATCTTTATCTCTCTTTTGTAAATATGCATGTTTGCCATTACTTACAACTGCATTTCGCTGGGGTTTACGGCTTTGGTTCTTCCTTCTTTTTGTGGGGGTGTGTTTGCGCAATCAGTTGTTTGTATTGATCCACCGTGGCGTTGATGTCGTTGACCAGTTTTTGCAGGTCGGTGGTGTCTTGTAAAGCATGAAATATGGAGTATGGAGTATGAAGCCATTTTGTTTAAAAAATATTTTGTCCATAAAATAATTTTCCCTATAACTTTATAGTCACAGAAAACTACTATTATGACTAATACACAACGTGCCAAACTCGACACCTGCAACCGCATCCACGACTTCAATGAAAAGTACAAAGACGATCTCAAAACCAATGATGAATATGCTGCCGAGCAAAAGGATTTTGATGATGCTCTCATTAACATCAACACTGCTATCCAATTGCAAGATGCCGACACCGGCAAGCCCGCAGACACTGCCGACACTGCAAAAAATGAAATGGCAGACACCATTATCAAATTTGCCCTCCGTGGCCTGGTCAAAGCAAAGCAGGCAAAAAACAACACCCTTGCCAACCAGTTAGACCATCCCGTCACCTACCTGTCGCAGGCACCAAAGACCACCGCCGTTTTGCGGGCACAAAACCTGGTAGTGGTCATCAAAGACAACCTGGCCACACTCACCAACATCAAGGCGAACGATGTACTCGACATGGATAAAACCATTACCACTTACAACGATATAAAAGACACCGCCGTAGAAGACATACAGCACAAAGCCGCCGCAGGCACCAGCCCACTGCCCGGTTTTTTCACAACTGCCTTCGCCGCCATCGACAATATGTACGATCTTGTACGCAGTTATTTTTCCGATGTTGCCGACAAAAAATCATTGGTAGAAGAGATGGCTCTCGCCAAGCAAATCATACTCACCGGCATCCACCACACCGGCATCACCGGCGATGTAATGATAAAAGGCGAGCCCGTAGAAGGAGCAACCATTACCGTAGAAGGCAGCAAAAAATCAGCCCGCACCGATGCTGAAGGCCACTACACCCTCAGCCGCATCCGCAATGGCAAACACCCCGTCACCGTCACCCTGCCCGACGGCAAAAAAATCACTAAAATGGTGGACATCATCAGGGGGCATATGGAGGTGGTGGATTTTGAGGGGTAAGGAATCTTTTATAATCTAAACTGTACTATTATGTTAGCAAACTACTTTGCAGATAAGCAAAATTACTCACTGCTATGGCAAACTTTTAAGAAGGCATTGCAGGAAAGCATTCAAGAAACAAATGTAGAAGATTTGAAAAAAGGATGGGCATCTTGTGATGATAGAACTTGCTTGTATTTCAACCTTATACTACCTAAAGTTGCAACGAAACTTGATTTAGGCATGGACAAAGAAGTAATATTCAGAGTGGATGCTACCTTTTATATAATGGGTGGACAAACTACTAAAGTCCCCATCATTTTTTTAGAATCTGAAAATGATTTCAAAACAACTAACCATGAAGTGTACAAATTGTGTGCACTTAATGCACCGCTAAAAGTATTGATGATTTGTACTGATTGGGATGCTGCTTCTAAGAAAGATCTTACAGAAAAATATTGGGAGCCTATAATTGATGATTACAACGACGAAAGTAAGTTGACAGGGTATTTTGCAATTATCATAGCAGAATGGAATGAAGAATTAATATTCCATACTCACGTTTACAATGAAAAGGGAAAAGTAATTGAACAAGATATTTTATAATCCAAATCATTTAATATTTTAGGCATCTCCTTCATCCCAATCTCCTCCCCTAAAACTTTCGTATTTTTACCCCCTCAATGGAAGAAAAAGGCCACATATTAGTCCGGTTTGACGGAGTCATCAACGTGAAAAAAATAACCCCCGAGGATATGGACTACTATCCTGTTTTCGACAAAGCCCAGCTTGATTTATTGATTGAAAAAGCAAGCCCCAATCTTTCAAAAATTAAAGATGTTGATAAATGGATGGAATACCTTCGAGAAGGATAGAAATATGAATAGATTTTTAATTGATACTTCGTTAATCCCACTACCAGCCTCACTTATACATAAATCATCCGCTTCCATACCACCCTCAACGGCACAAATACTCCAACCAGGTGCGTAAATAGTCCAAGTACCACGAAAAATAGCCCAGGTAGATGCATTAATAACCCCACTATCTCCATAAATAGTCCATCCCGATGCGTCAATAGCGTAAGTAGCACGAAAAATAACGCCTTTAACCTCACCAATAGCGTAACCAGATGCATATATAGACAAAGTGACAGGAAAAATAGCGCAAGTAGATGCGTAAATAGACAATGTAGCATAGACAATCAGCAAATCGTTTAGCATCCCCTCCACCATCATGCAGCCTTTTCTACCATTCATGTAAATTTTTCCCGCACAACCATTCTTACCTTACTTTTGAAATCTACTTCAACTGCCACCATTATGGACTTACTACAACTTCGCAATCTTAAAAAATATTACGCTACGCAAAAGGCGGTGGATGACATCAGCTTTTCCATTGCCGAAGGCAGCATCTTTGGGCTGCTGGGGCCTAACGGTGCAGGCAAAACCACGCTGCTGCGCATGATCACAGGAATTTTCTTTGCCGATGAAGGGGAGATTATTTTTAACGGGCAAAAGTTTGAGCCAATGAAAGACAGCATGAACATTGGCTACATGCCCGAAGAACGTGGGCTGTATAAGAAAATGAAAATTGGTGAACAAGCTGTGTACCTGGCTCAACTAAAGGGCATGAAGAAGGCTGATGCCATGGAAAAAATAAAATACTGGTTTACCAAACTGGGCATGGAAAGCTGGTGGAACAAAAAAGTGGAAGACCTAAGCAAGGGAATGAGTCAGAAGCTTCAGTTTGTGACCACCGTGCTTCACGAACCTAAACTCATCATCCTTGATGAGCCATTTAGCGGCCTTGATCCGCTGAATGCGAACCTGATCAAAGATGAAATATTTGAACTTGCAAAAAAGGGCAGCACAATCATCTTCAGCACGCACCGCATGGAGCAGGTGGAGGAAATATGTGACCACATTGTGCTGGTAAACCTGGGCCGCAAAATACTGGACGGCACTGTGCAACAGGTGAAGCAAGACTATAAAGAAAACCTGTTTAAAATCAACTTTGCCCAGCCTGTGCTGGCCGAGCAACTTGCCATACATTTGTTTGATGTAAAAAGCCACAAGGGCAATGAGGTCATTCTGCAGCGACACGCAGACTACAGCAACAACGACATTCTTCAATACTTCATTTCCAAAGGGGCTGATATTGATTCTTTCAACGAGATCCTGCCTTCACTTAATGAGATTTTTATCAGATTGGTGGAGGGAACAAAGGCTTCAAGGCAATTCCAAAATGTTCCTGCATAAACATCTTCATCTCAACATTTACAACTAGTGCTATGAATAAAGTCTTACTAATTATAAAACGAGAATACCTCGTACGAGTCAGGAATAAAACCTTCATTTTATCTACTATACTTACACCGCTATTGTTTGCCGGACTTATTACCGCCACCACAATTATCTCGGTAAAGAACCAGGACAACGAAAAGGTTGCAGTTGTAGAAGAAGCAGGTCTTTTGAAAGGGAATATACAAAATACAAAAGCCGTCACGTTCGATTTTACCCCCGGCATAGACAGTATAAACTATGATAAAAAAGGTTATTCAGCCGTGCTGTACATTGCAGGCGGAAATAACAAAAGTTATAAGCTGATTTCCAAGAAGCAATTCGGTATGATCGCCAAAAATCAACTGGAAGATAAAATAAATGAGGGCCTTGAAAATCAAATGTTGAAGTCGAAATACAACGTTGACATAAAGGAGTTGGAGGCCGAACGCAAAAAGGCGGGAGAGGTTAACATAGAACAGATTTATCATGAAGGTTCAGAAGTAAGAAAAGGAAACAGTGATCTTGCCTACGGCATTGGTTATGGTAGTGGGTTTCTTATTTATATAACTTTGCTTATTTATGGAATGATGGTGATGCGCGGAGTTACTGAAGAAAAAACAAATCGAATAGCTGAAGTCGTCATCTCATCAGTGAAACCTTTTCAACTAATGATGGGAAAAATAATTGGTATCGGCGCTGTTGGTCTTACTCAATTTTTAATCTGGATAATATTGTTGATAGGTTTAGTGTCCGCAGCAACGGCATTTTTACCACATGAAATATTGCAACAGGCACAGGAATCAAGTCAGCAAATACCCGGTGCAGGTATGAAGAATGCTTCAAGTGCGGCAGCAGGATTCAGTGAATTTAAGAGCACTATGGGGGAAGCTAACTGGCCGCTTATTATTGGTTGCTTTCTGTTTTACTTTTTGTTTGGATACTTGTTCTATGCATCACTTTTTGCTGCAGTAGGAAGTACTGCTAATGAAGATGCAAATGATGCGCAAAGCATGTCTTTGCCTATCACTATGCCTATTATAGTTTCTATCATAATTATGATGAATGCTATTACAAATCCCTCGGGAAGTATGGCTACAATAGCGAGCATGATACCTTTTTGTTCGCCTATTGTTATGATGGCAAGAATACCTTTCGGAGTTCCCGGTACAGTTCCGTATTGGCAACTTATTTTAAGTATGGCCTTATTAATTGGAGGGTTTTTACTTACAACATGGATAAGCGGGAAGATTTACAGGACAGGCATCCTCATGTACGGCAAAAAACCAACCTGGAAAGAAATGATGAAGTGGGCGATGAGGAGGGGTTAATTGGTTTATTGGTTTAGTTGGGAAAGAAAGAAGGATTTTTCGTAACTATTCAGTTCCAAAATTAGCGATAAGCTTTAGAGCGTTTAGGACGTTTTGACCATTTTTGATAGTGGTATCAATGACGGATCTGAGGATGGCAA
>JAYTGA010000148.1:0-1699 GCA_043733905.1 Segetibacter sp. | reverse complement strand
GCTGTTTCAATATTATCATCTGCATGGTGCGCTGTTACGATGTACTGATAATCGTTTTCTACACAAAGTGACTTAAACCAGTTGTAGCGTAGCTCCCGGGCTGTTTCTTCAATAGATTTTTTTGTTGTTGCTGCAATAGAATTTGTATTAAAAACTGTTACATAAAAATCAACATTGTATGATGCAGCAAGGGCCTGTACAAATTTTTCATCGCTGTCACTTGCTGCACCACGCAATTTAAAATTACAATGCGCTATGGCGAAATTGTAGCCCGCCTGCTTACACAAGTCACACAATACAACAGAGTCTACACCGCCGCTTACAGCAAGCAATAACCTGTCTTTTTTTTGAAAGAGATTTTCTTTTATATTATATTCTATAAATCTTTTAAAAAGTTCCATTAATAAATTTGTAACCGGTAATAAAAAACTGATTTGAATTGAAAGCTAACGAAGCCATGAAATACTAATGTAACGAGTGCGATCTGCCGCAGCGGACAAGCTGCCAATGAAGTTCCAAAGAGCTTCATATCCGGGATAAAGAAATTTAGAAACTAACAATCAAAAAAGGCAAAAGAATAAGTAACAAACTTCTGCTAAAGTTTCCCGTCGCGGCAGAGATGGAGACTTTACTCCTCTAAATCTTCCAGTGCTCCCTGCAGTTCATTGTACGAATGGTTGTCTCCTGCCCTTTTCGCTTCTTCCATACCTCTTTTATAAATTCTAATTGCTCTGTCAAAATCTGCCACCCGCTCTAATAATTTGCCCAAATGATAGTAAGAACCAATATAAGTTGGCTCCCTTAATAAAATTTCATTGAACAGTTTTCGAGCCTCCTCATCATTACCCACCTTGATGTATTCCAGTGCCAGCGCATGTTGCAGAAAACTATCCTTCTCTGATGTTTTTAAATATTCCAGTAATTTTTCTATCCTGCTCATGTAACAATTATTTTTTCCTTTTTTTATATTATTTATCTGAACAACACTTATCTTTGTTATTAGTTGCATAAACAACTTTATTTCTTCACTCCTGTCTTTCTTTTCATTCAAAAGAGAGCAGCCGAAAAAAGACTTGCATGAAAATTTTAGTCTGTATCAGCAAAACACCTGATACCACTGCAAAAATAGCCTTCGCTGATAACAATACGAAATTCGCTGCTGATGGCGTACAATGGATCATCAATCCTTACGATGAATGGTATGCACTAGTGAGGGCTATTGAATTGAAGGAAGCTGATGCTGCTACTGTTATTCATCTTGTTACAGTTGGCCTTGCAGATACGGATCCTATTATCCGGAAAGCATTGGCTTTGGGTGGTGATGAAGCAATTCGTGTAAATGCAGACAGCCATGACAGTTACTACATTGCATCGCAGATTGCCACCATTGCAAAAGAAGGTAATTACGACCTTGTTTTTACAGGAAAAGAAACGATTGATTACAATGGCTCTTCTATTGGAGGCATGGTAGCCGAATTGCTTGACCTGCCTTATGTTTCACTTGCTACCAAATTTGCACTTGAAGGAACCACTGCTATCATCAACCGTGAAATTGAAGGCGGTGAAGAAACTTCCAAAGTGCAGTTGCCCGTAGTTGTTAGTTGTCAAAAAGGTATGGCAGAACAACGAATTCCAAATATGAAAGGTATTATGGGTGCCAGAAGCAAACCGTTAAAAGTGGTAGAACCTGCTGCAATGG
>JAYTGA010000147.1:0-8740 GCA_043733905.1 Segetibacter sp. | reverse complement strand
AATTATCGTTTTCAGTTTTAGCATATTGAATAAAAGCAGGCCAATGAACATATTCCGGTACATAACAGGTATCTCCTTTGGCAGCCTTTATTATTTCGTATCGATTGTTTGCTTCAAGATTGTAATTGTAGGCATTTCCCTGAAATAAATCTCTTGTAACCAGTATAAAATTGCGAGAACTAAATGCAGCAGCAAAAAAGAAAATCCAGCCAAATGTCCTACAGTTTTTTATGCCTGATAAGTAAGCAGCAAATTGGCTGATATTTTTACTTTTCTTTAGTAAAATCCCGATTGCCCAAACAGCTAAATGAGCGGCAACAAAGAACACCATTACAGTTACTCTTGGAAATGGTTCTTTGGCTGCAAAATAAGTGAGCGGTAAATAAATAATGATGCAGGCAGCATAAGAAATCAAAATAAAAAATGCAGGATTGTAATAGATTGAAACCGGCAAAACAATTTGTTTAAAAATTCTTTTTAACGGTTCAAATATCAGTAGCAATGCAGCAATATTTAACGGGATAATCAACCAAATCAAGTTGTAAAACCCTACTGCCCTGATGGAATAGAATAGAGCGTAAAAAATATCCTGTTTGTACCCCAAACCATCGGTTTGTATCCTTGTGATATTGCCCTGGCTTAATGCAACAAAAGCCATACTGGCTAAAGAAGCTCCCATGCAAAGCAATAAAAATTTTACCCCGCTTTGCTGTTTTATAGAAATGTAAAGCATGCCTGCAAGCACTAAAAAAAATACCGGTGCAATACTTTCGGCAGTGCCCGGTAGCAATAAACAGCAGCTTAAAGATAAAATTGCATATGGCAAAGAAGGTGACTTCAAATAACGAATAACAGACCCGATGCCAAGCACAAACACACACACTGCTACCTGGTAGCAAATAGTGGAAGACATCCAATACAATCCCTCAAATAAGACCCTGATATTGGCAATATAGACGACCACAAAAAATAGTGAAGCAAGCAAAACTTCATTTGCTTTAAAAATTGTTTGAAATATTGACCGATAGAAAAAATAAAACGATCCTATAAGTAGTAGTATGACGATGATAGGCCACATTTTGAACATCCATATTTCGCCATAGGGCAAAGTATTTAAAAAACCCATCAGGAAATTAGAAAAAAAACGTGCTGAGACAGTTTTATAAAAGAAACTCACAGCCCCCACTCTGCCATGATCGCGAATGACATTGGCACTCCAAAAATCGTCAATGGCAGGTTGGTTAAATATTGAAATGATAGCGAACGGTAGAAGATAAAGAATACAAAGCGAAACCTTTAATTTCATACTTAGATGTTAATGTCGCAGGTCAGGTACAAAATCAATGCATAAACTGTCAACATTGTAATTAGCCAAAAAACGGGACAAGCCTTATTTCTTCACAAACTTCAAAAACAAAGCACTTCCCCCACTAAAATATTGTAAAACATAAACGCCTGCTTTTAGAAAAGAAGCATTCATTTTTACACTTTCCTGGTGAACATTTTGTTCGTACAATACTTCCCCATTTATATTTACAATCCTGATGCTTCCTGGTTTGTTAAGTCCTTTGATGGTAAGATCATCCATTACCGGGTTTTCCATTATTGAAATATGGTGGGTATTATTTATTTTGGTTGTTATTACATTTGAAAAAAGAAAGCTCCCATTTTCATTTGTTATTTTCAGTTTGTAGTAAAGTATTTGATCGGGGTAAAGCGTACAAACCTGCTGATGGATCGTTTTGTAATCGCTTTTGTTTGCCGCCTTCGTTTTTCCTAAAGAAGAATACTGAAAGCCGTCGGTGCTAAACATAATTTCATAATGATCTACATTTTGTTCAGTCGCCATTTTCCACTCTAAATTCACATTGCAGTCTTTATTATTTAATGTAAAATCTATTAATTGAACTGGTAAAGTGGATGATAAAGTAATGCTGTCTATAATGCCGGCACTCAGATTATAAAACCTGCCACTGCTTACAGTGGTTTGAGACTTAACCGCCCTTATCATATAAAAGTTTTTGCCTAATGCTGCGGTGTTATCAATAAAGCTTAATGTGGAAACAGGATTTGGGTTTAAAAGTGTAAACCGGTTGCCCATGGAAGTGGATCTGTAAACATAATATCCGGTCACACTTACATCAGTTGAAGCAGACCATGAAACATTGACCGTTGTGTTATTTGTGCCGGTTAAAATCAAATTTCGTGCAGGCTCATAGAGGTACATTTTTAAAGTAGGATCGCCTAAAAGTTCGGTATGAACAAACCCGCTGCCGTAGTTGGTGGGAACATAAGCGCCAGGTGTTTTGACTTGGGAATAAGCACTCAAGCCAATACACTCTCCCAAGCCCATGGCATGAAAAAACCAATTTGGCCTGCCCGCCCAGCAATTGGTAAGAATTGAAGAATTGCTGGCAAGTGGGGCTCTTAAAAAATTATTTGAGTTGTCCCAATCGCCAAAATAACTGCCAAACATCATCGTAAATACTGATTTAACGTTAGTGACCTGATAGTCATTTGTGCCTCCTATGCCACCTGCGCTTATATAGGTGCCATTGCCACAACCATAGCTCCACAAATAGCTGTGATCTAATGTATTCATGGCGGTGAAATAATCAGCATCTGATACACTGTCTTTTCCTAAAAGATTTACTCCATTTCTATAGCCATTTTGCCCAAATGCTTCACCGGCAAAATAGCCGAAGTTGTCATCAACCAAAGCCCTCATTCTAAATTGGTTTTGCAGACTTCGATACGCATGGTCTTTGATCAGGTAATTTTTGATTAATAAACTATCGTTGGAATTGATTGAAGGCATATCAAATAAGTCCACCCTGGTTACAAAAAGCTTTATATTATTGAGTTTTATTGACCATTGATCAAATTTTCCATCTCCGGGAATATTTTTATTTGCAGTTCTTGATGAACTGGTCACGTTAATGGTATTATCAGTCCATCTGGAAATGGATGTATCAGCATAAACGCAGTCTGCCGGCCAGGCTCCTTCATGATCGGGATGCCCGTCAGGATAAATATCGCCGCTGTAAGGGATTTTTATATGTCCTAAAATAAAAATGCCTTTTGTGTTTAAGGTATCCTGTTCATACAATGTCTTTATGATGCTTTTTACATGATCAATCGGGGCGTTTCTGTCAATAAATTGTAAGCGGCAAGTCCATCCTTCTTTAATTATATCCAGCACATATTGCTTTATTTCCTGGCTACAGTAGTTTATGTAAGAGCTGTCAACAAGCAAAAGCAGCCTGCCGGTGTAGTGGTTTGCTGGTAAGTCAATAGCTGCATAAACACAGCCACTTGCCTGAACGCCTGAGCCGGTCGTTATGATTTGATATTCATATCCTACTGATCTGTTCGTAATAATGTCGGTAAAACTTGTATCGCTATTGGTTGCTGTTGTATCAATATAAGTCCAGGCAGCAGCGTTGCGAAGTTTTCTTGCGATTGTATATCCGCTGGCAGAAGAAATTTTGCTCCATTTAAGTTGAATGGTTCCACTACTTGCATTTGCAATTGTTGTAATGGCTAAAACTTTACTATAAGAATTTTGTGCTTTTAGATTAGTTGCGAAAACTAAAAAAAAACAAAGAGCTAACGCTTTCATTTTTGTTTAATATTTTAGGTTTAGGGAAAACTGAAGTCCTTTGAAAACGTAAATATAATTTTCTTAGTCTAAAAATACGAATAGTTGGCAGGGAGATTGTTACATTTTCTTTTTGCCCATAACGACAAAAGGCTTCTTCATCAGCAAATCAGCACATTTTCACATTGAGCCATTTTCCAATTGAGCCATTGTTTTTCATTAGCAGATTAGCACATTAGCAAATCAGCACATTATCTTTGAGCAATGAACATCGAATTCAACAAAAACGAAGATGCCATGAAGCTGTCCATCAGCAGCATGAACCAGCGATATGAAAAAATAAAACTCGGCGGCGGCAAAAAAGCCATTGAGAAACAACACGAAAAATCATCGTCATGAAACTGAAGAGCCTGCATATTGATTCATACCGACACCTGGAAAATATCAGCTTTGATTTTACTTATCCTGAAGGGCATCCCACAAAAGCCGGACAGCCCTTAGATAAAATATGCATCATTGGGCAAAGTGCTAAGGGGAAGACGGGGATTTTGAAATTAATTTCATGAAACCTTCTTAAATTAGAATAATTAGTACCTTGGCGAAAAATTATTTATGCAACCATTTAAAGCTAAATTCACTTTCAGATTAGAAGAACGGGAATTGTATGAAAGCGAAAAGAATGAGTTTGAGGGCACAGTTGTTCAAATCACTGAAAGTTATTACGGTAATGGTAGAACTGGTACTGATATTTGGTATTTAGATGAAGATGGAGTACTAAAAACTTTTTCGTGGGGAAGATATAAAATCACAAAAATTCCCGAGTAGTTAAATGCAGAACGTGTAGGGAAATGTCATAAAAAGAACAAAGGAAGGAACGTAACTATACCCGACTATAGATTTTATAAATTCAATTCATCCAACGAAAATGAATTTTTTATTAGCCAGCTTTTACAATCATTAATGATTACTTCTAAACTTTTAAAAAATGTTCTTAAACTAATTACTTCATAATTCATGTAAGTAATAAATTCTTCATTTCTATTTTCAATGGGCTTAAAGGATAAAGAAACAAAATCCATGTTTTCTTCAATTTGTTTAATGGGCTTAATATCACCATTGACATAAATAATTGTATTTAAAGAAGTGACAATTATTTTGGGAGTAAAAATACTATTGGAGATTGCTTGTAAGTTTTCCGAAAAATTTGTGTAACCTATTTTTTCAAAAACCATTTCAATGTCTAAGCAATTTTTTAAAGAAAATGTAGAGTCGTACAATGCTTGCTGTATTGTTTTCTTATTGATAAATTCATACGAAAAGATTGTATGTTCCCCCTGCTGGCTAATGAAATTCATTTTCCGTCCGAAAAGGATTTCTAAAATTTCAGCAATGTTTTCATATTGTTTTTCAATCCTTTTTTTTCTTATTCCGTGTGGATCAAAATAATTGATGGCAAGGTATGAACCAGTAAGAATTGCTATGGTTTTGGCTATATCAAAACTTCGTTGAAAATCTTTTTCATGTGAAGTAAAGTATGAAGAGAAAACGAATGGCAAAATACTCAATCCTACCAATAAGATTGAATAGACAACGATCAATGATTTTATCTTTCGCTTTATCATAATTTTTTTATTGTTGTGAAGATAGATTTTTTATCAAAAGCAGTATCTTGAAGTCAAATAAAAATTTATGAACCTAAAACGAATTTTCAAAGTTCTATTTGTTTCATTCTTTGTTTCAATTGGAGCAACTGTAGGCCTTTTTATATTGAAGTTTCACAATCATCCAATTTCAAATAATGTTAGTGATTGGGCAAATTTCTCTACTTATTTAACGGGTTTCATAACTATGATTTTGGCAGTGTTAAACCTTATTATCGTTGGAATAATTGCCTTTGAAGTCAGGAAATTTGATGAAAAGCAAAGTGAAAAAAATCTTGTAATGTCTGTTAGACCATTTGCTTCTATAATCTATAGGGACTCCAAAGATGAATTGACAATAAGACTATTTAATAATGGAATTGGTCCACTGATTTTATTAAAAATTTACTGGATTGAAAATGCATCTGGTAAAACCTATAATAGCTTAGATGAGGTGCTTGAACCAAATAAAAATTTACAAGTACACCAACTAACAAGCTATAATGATATGTCCATCAGGAAAGATTTCGATACAGTGATTTTTTCCCTTGAACGGAATTATGGCAACAATAATCGCGTTCCTATTGAATTTAATCAAGTTCATGCAAGCATTACAGCCAAGTTGGCCGAATTTAAAATCAGTATTGATTACACAGATATGTATGGTAGTCAAGATTTCAATTATTCCACAAGTTTTAATTGGGAAGAACCAAGGGATAACTGGTAGAAAAGGAATGACCTTTCAATCATTCCTTCATCATCGCAGCCTATAAGATACCCAGCCCCAAAAGTCTAACAACCTACTTGACATTTGTTTTAAATTTTCATCAGCGAGTGATTTCATGTAGTGTTTGTTACTTCAATCCTACATGTACCTATAGCTACTATTGATTTTCACTGTACCACTTTCAAAGTTTCATTTCGGTCAGTCAACTTAAATGTATTTGGTTCTTCACATTTCCCCATTCAGCACATTTTCCAATTGACCAATTGGTTTTCATTAGCAAATTAGCACATTAGCACATCAGCACATTATCTTTGAACAATGAACATCGAATTCAACAAAAACGAAGATGCCATGAAGCTGTCCATCAGCAGCATGAACCAGCGATATGAAAAAATAAAACTCGGCGGCGGCCATAAAGCCATTGACAAACAACACGAAAAAAACAAACTGTCGCCACGGGAACGGTTGGATTACCTGCTTGACAAAGACAAACCTTTTATAGAAATAGGAGCCTTTGCAGGCTATGAAATGTATGCCGAACAAGGCGGCTGCCCTGCAGGTGGCACGGTGGCAGGTGTTGGTTATGTGAGCGGCAGGCAATGCGTTATCCTTGCCAATGACCAAACCGTGAAGGCGGGTGCATGGTTCCCCATCACCGGCAAGAAAAACCTGCGGATGCAGGAGATAGCCATGGAGAATAACCTGCCCGTCATTTACCTCGTTGACAGTGCCGGGGTCTTCCTGCCCATGCAGGATGAAATCTTTCCCGATAAAGAACATTTTGGCCGCATCTTTCGCAACAATGCTCGGATGAGCGCCATGGGCATTGTGCAGATTGCCGCCGTCATGGGTGCCTGTGTGGCCGGTGGTGCCTACCTCCCAATCATGAGCGATGAAACGCTGATGGTGGAAGGTAACGGCAGCATTTTCCTCGCCGGGCCTTACCTCGTGAAAGCCGCTGTGGGCGAAGATATTGATGCCGAAACACTGGGTGGTGCCGCCACCCACAACGAAATCAGCGGCATTGCCGATTACAAGTTTAAGACCGAGCAGGAATGTCTTGATCAGGTCAAAAAACTCATTGGCAAAATAGCCAAACCGCACGAAGCTGGCTTTGACCGCATTGCCCCTGCGCCGCCTTTAAAAGATCCCAAAGAACTATACGGTATGTTCCCCGCAGGCAACCTGAAACCTTACAACATGCTCGACATCATTGAGCGCATGGTGGACAACAGCGAGGTGGAACAATTCAAGCAGGACTATGGCAAGACCATCCTCTGCGCCTATGCCCGCATAGATGGTTGGGCGGTGGGCATTGTAGCCAACCAACGCCTGGTCATGAAGAACAAAAAAGGCGAACTGCAAATGGGCGGCGTCATCTACAACGACAGTGCCGACAAGGCCGCAAGGTTCATCATGAACTGCAACCAAAAGAAGGTGCCGCTGGTGTTTCTGCACGATGTGACCGGCTTCATGGTCGGCAGCCGCAGCGAACATTCGGGCATCATCAAAGACGGTGCAAAACTGGTGAATGCAGTTGCCAACAGCGTGGTTCCCAAAATCAGTATTGTGGTCGGCAACAGCTATGGCGCAGGTAACTATGCCATGTGCGGCAAGGCATACGACCCACGGTTTATTTACGCCTGGCCTTCGGCCAAAATAGCTGTGATGGGTGGCGAACAAGCCGCCAAAACCATGTTGCAAATCCAGGTCGGCGGCATGAAAGCCAAAGGCCAGACCGTGACCCCCGAAGACGAAAAAGCCCTGCTCGACAAAATAAAAGGCGACTACGAAAAACAAACCACCGCCTACTACGCCGCCGCCCGCCTGTGGGTAGATGCCATCATAGACCCCGCCGACACCCGCCTCCACATTGCCCAGGCCATCGCCGCCGCCAACCACCAACCCAAGATGGAGGAGTTTAAACTTGGGGTGTTTCAGGTGTAGATTTTAGATGTTAGTATTTAGATTTTAGACAACAGCCAGCGGAGGTGGAGTAAAACAAAACCTATAAGGTTTTGAAAACCTTATAGGTTTGACATCCATTCGCAGCCAGCCAGCGGGTTTGTGTTGTGCTATTTTTTGTCCCGGCATTAGTTCAATGATGATGCTTCATTGGCGACGCTCCATTTTGAGTTCAGTAATTCTATTTGGCTTTTTCCATGTTTTGCTTTTTAAACCACAGAGGAAGAAAGAGTTTTACACAGAGATAAGAAGGAGGCATTATGCGATTTTTCCTTCTTCTCTCTGTGTTGTATTTCTCTGGTTTTTCTCTGTGGTTAGATTGTGGGGTGGGCTTTTTCCGTGTTTTGCTTTTTTAACCGCAGAGGAAGAAGGAGTTTTAATGTGAATACCTTTTTCAAAATAGCTTAAATACAGCAAAGATCAAATCCCGGCATACTGAAATGTTATAAAACAAGCATGCAAGTACCAGCTCGGGATGACATACATACACTTGTCCGAAGGCAATGCCGAGCTTGGTATGACACTCATACACTTGTACGGAGGCAATGCCGGGCTTGGTATGATACTCATACACTTGTACGGAGGTAATGCCAAGCTTGGCATGATACTCATACACTTGTCCGAAGCTAATGCCGAGCTTGGTATGACACTCATACACTTGTACGGAGGCAATACCGAGCACGGTATGACACTCATACACTTGTACGAAGGCAATTCTTAAAGGAATGTTTCAGTAGTGAGGGAGGTTTTGTTTAATATTGTGTTTATAATATTTAGAGTATGAAGAATTTTTTCGCTTCGCTAAAA